>JBFHJA010000021.1:0-20216 GCA_041596165.1 Draconibacterium sp.
ACACGTTTCCTTGAAAAACAAGTAGTGGATAAAAACGAATTCTTCTCAGAAAACGACTGGATTTACAATAAAAAAGTAGTAATCGAGCCGGGAAATGCAGAAGGAATTAAAGCTGGTCAAATTATCTCAGCACGAAAACTGAGGGACGAAAACTCACAGTTAAGAAGAAAAGATAAAAAACTGATTGAATCAAGAGATGCAATTCCTGCAACATCGAGTCAGGTATTACAGGGAATTACCAGGGCAGCACTGCAAACACGCAGCTGGTTGTCAGCAGCATCGTTCCAGGAAACTACAAAAGTACTGAATGAAGCAGCTATAAACGGTAAAACCGATTACCTTGATGGCTTGAAAGAGAATGTAATTTGTGGTCACTTAATTCCGGCTGGTACAGGTTTGAAGGAATACAAAAACCTTGTTGTGGGTTCGAAATCAGAGTACGATCAGTTAGTTGATTTGAAAGATTAATTTACGCTAAAAGTTAAAGGTCATGGATGATATTAATCAAAAACAACAGCAACTAAATATTGAATTAAGTGAAGAAATAGCACAGGGTGTTTATTCAAACCTTGCTGTAATAACACATTCAAGTTCAGAGTTTGTTGTTGATTTTGTACGAATAATGCCGGGAATTCCGAAAGCGAATGTAAAATCGCGCATTATTCTTACTCCGGAACATGCCAAACGTTTGTTATTGGCTTTGCAGGATAATATTAAAAAATATGAAGCTGTAAATGGACAGATAAAAAATGTGAAATCAGGTTCCAATCCAATGATGCCTCCTTTAAGTTTTGGAGGACCAACAGCACAGGCGTAACATATTTAAACAATATTTAAAGGGGAATCAGAAATTTGGTCCCCCTTTTTTTGCGCTGAAGTTGCCTTTTTATAAAGAAATATTTTAGTTGATAGCCTATCCTGCCACAACGCTAAAAAAAATTATAATTTTGATTCATCATGGATTATATAATTATAAATGGCGAAACTATTAAAAAGAAAGAGGCTGGATTTACGTCTTTTTTTTGGGATGAGCCATTTGTTATTACACAAAAATTGTGGTTTGGATTTGGTGGAATTCCCCTTTTTTATGAAAATATAGAGGGAATAAAAATTGCCTTAAAAGCGTTAAATACTGCAATCCCTGCTTTATTAAATGATGAGCATGAGTTGTTCAGAATAACAAAACGCATGTTGAATAAAAACAGGTTTTTCCGATCGGGGATTATTACCTGTCAGGTTTATATCGGACAGAACGTAACAAATACTATAATTTCAAGCTTTGCGTTTCCTGAATTTGATTTTCCAATTTCAAAACAAGGATTGTTGATGAATTTCTCGGAATTTGAAAAATACAGTGTCAATCCGTTGAATCAGTTTAATTTTTTTAATGCTCCGTTTTGGAAATTTGCTAAAGCGGGAAACCTGGGGAATACGCTGGATAATTCAATATTTATGAATGAAAAAGATGCTGTTTGCGATTGTATTTCATCCAATATATTTATGTTGAAAGGCAAAGTTCTTTACACGCCATCTATTGACACAGGGTGTTATATTGATAGCCTGCGGAAATTTATTCTGGATTCTGCAAAAAATGTAAATTTGAAAATTAATGAAAGTGATAGCATCAAAAAAGAAGAGGTTTTTAAAATGGATGAAATTTTCTTAGCCAGCGAAGACCAAGGAATTCAACTGGTTCTTGGGGTAGATAATAAAAGGTTTGTCCACAATTATTCACGCAATATCCATCACAATTTGAATGATTATCTGAAGAATAAAGTAAAGTAACGTTTCATTCAATTCAACCCCTTTGAAATATTTTTCTTTTATTTTGCTGCCCAACGGAACACAAAAAATGCGATTAAGCTGTACAGAATGTTAGGAATCCACATGGATACAAAAACCGGAGCCGAACCGCTTATAGCAAATACAGTAGAAATTTGCATAAATAGTATATACGAAAAACTCAATGCCAGCCCCAGTCCCAGGTGAAATCCCAGTCCACCTTTTATTTTTCGTGAGGCTAAACCAACGCCAATCAATGTTAAAATAAAAGTCGAAAAGGGTGTAGCCATTCGTTTGTGGTTTTCTATTTCCCATTCAATTGTATTCACACCCCGGGTTTTCATTAGCTTGATTTCCTTTTTAAGTTCAGGTGTAATATAGGTTTCCATTTCATTTTTCTTGATCCTGAATTCATCGGGCTTCATGTTTAGGGTAGTATCAATCCGATAACCGTTTTCAAGCATTTCATAACCATCAAAGATTGTACGTTTCCAGTAATTATTGATAACCCATTTTTCCGTTTCTTTATCCCAACGAATATTGTCGGCTGTGAGTTTTTCAACCAATTTTGCTCCATCAAAACGTTCCAAAGTGAAAATATTGCCTACATCGTTTGGCGTATAACTACGTATGTAAATATATACACCTGGTTCAATTTGCCTGTGTATATCGCGTTCAACACCAATTCTTGTATTATCAATGTTTTTCATCCTGAACTCATTCATCGTTTTTGTAGCCGGCGGAATAATATAATTGCCAAGCGAAAAACTAAAAATGGCCAGAATAAAGGCAGAAACCATGTACGGACGCATTAATCTGGTATAAGACACTCCGCTGCTTAAAATGGCTATAATTTCAGTATTGTAAGCCATTTTGGAGGTAAAATAAATGACGGCAATAAATGTGAATAGCGGACTAAATAGATTGGCAAAATAGGGGATGAAGTTCATGTAATAGTCTACAACAATTTCTTTCATCGAAACATCTTTCGACAGAAACTCATCTAAATTTTCAGAAACGTCAAAAACCACTGCAATGCTCAATATAAGCGCAATGGCGTAAAAAAAAGTGCCAAGAAATTTTTTTGTAATATAGAAATCGATGGTTTTGTAGAACTTCATCAGTGCAATTAAAGTCTTTGTTTTAATTTTATCAGCATATCATTTTTCCAGGAAACAAAGTTGCCGTCCATAATTTTTTGCCGTGCCGTTTTTACAAGCCACAAATAAAAAGCAAGATTGTGCTGAGTAGCAATTTGTGCCCCAAGCATTTCGTTCGAAATCACAAGGTGACGGAGGTAAGCTTTTGTATAGTTGTCAACAAATGAAATTCCCATTTCATCAATTGGTGAATGGTCGTTTTCCCATTTTTTATTTCTGATATTAATTTTACCGTTGCTTGTAAACAGCATTCCGTTCCGTCCGTTTCGCGATGGCATCACGCAATCAAACATATCTACGCCGCGATCAATAGATTCAAGAATGTTTTCAGGTGTGCCAACTCCCATCAGGTAGCGTGGTTTGTTTTCAGGCAAATCAGCTGTTACAACTTCTGTCATTTCATACATTACCTCCTCTTTTTCGCCAACCGAAAGACCGCCAATAGCATAGCCATCGGCTTCTGTGTTTTTTACACGGGCAACGGCGAGTTTGCGTAAATCGGCAAAAGTACTTCCCTGAACAATTGGAAATAAACTCTGTTCGTGCCCATATTTTGGAAGTGTATTGTTAAATTGAGCAAAGCACCGATCGAGCCAGCGATGAGTGAGTTCCATCGATTTTTTTGCGTAATCGTAATCGGCATCTCCGGGTGTACATTCATCAAAAGCCATTATGATATCGGCACCAATTATTCGCTGAATGTCGATTACATTTTCGGGAGTAAACTGATGGTAAGATCCGTCAATGTGCGACTGGAATTTTGCTCCCTGTTCACTTAGTTTTCTGATGTCGCCCAGCGAAAAAACCTGAAACCCGCCACTGTCCGTCAACAGCGGTTTGTCCCAGCCATTAAATTTATGCAAACCACCGGCTTTTTCTATCACATCCATACCAGGTCTCAGATACAAATGATAGGTATTTCCCAAAATAATCTGGGCTTGAATATCATCTTTTAAATCGCGGGTGTGAATCCCTTTTACCGTTCCCGCCGTTCCGACAGGCATAAAAATTGGAGTTTCAATTGTTCCATGTGCGGTAAATAATTTTCCCGCTCTCGCCCTTGAGTTTTCAGAAACTGTAACCAGTTCAAATTTCATTAACCGTTTTCTTTTAAAGTTGGCAAATATAGCTATTAAACTTGAAAAGAACAGACAGCCCATCCGAGCAGACTTGTTAATAAATTTTAATTGAAGCGTTCAAAAAATAAATAGGTTTTGTAATTGAAATTGAATGTATTGTTTCCATTTTTGGGCAGTTAAAATTAGATTCACTTTTATTTTTCCGAATGTTTCAAACTTTATATAATTCACTTGCTGATTTACACGGATTTAAACTTGTTTTAGCGGTAAGTTTTGTCGTGCTTTTCATTATCCGACTGGCATATTTATTTTTGGTTACAGGTCGTATTTTGTTTCAGAAGAAAGAAAAACCGCCAACAGCAACCCCGCTTTCCCTTATTTACACCGTCAGAAACGAAGAAACAAGATTGAAAAATAACCTGGCCCCGGTTTTATCAATAGCCGAGACTGATTTTGAGGTTATTGTTGTCGATGATTTTTCGCAGGACGATTCGTTTCAGGTGTTGGGAATGTTAAAGGGTAGGAGTAACCGATTAAAAGTTTCGACCTTGCACCAGGAAACACGGTTCTCGACAAAAATGGCGCAAAACCTGGCACTTAAAGCTGCCAAATACGATTGGGTTATGGCCGTTCCTATTTCGTATGAAAATGCCACTCCTGAGTGGATTTCAGGTATTTCGAATGCACTTAATGGGAGCGACACTGTTGTGCTGAGTTATTGCAGCGCCCAAAGTTCAAGCGGATTTGTAAATCGAATGTATCGAATCGAGTGCTTTATGTCGTTTATAAAAAGTGTGGGGTATATTTTAAATAATGTACCGATTGTTTATTCCGAAGAAAATGTTGCGTTTCAAAAGAAAAATTATTTTGAAATTGGAGGTCATGCCCATAAAATAAGTGAACCGTATGCAAATCTTGAATTACTGATTAATTCCTTTATCCGGAAAAAAACAACAACCATCCTTTTCCGATCGGATACAGCAATTAAAAAAACAGAAGATTTTATTTGGAATGATTATCTCGATATACTTAAAAAAAGTTTGCGGATTGAGAAACACCTTTCTTCCTCAAAGAGAGCTGTTTTGGCGTTCGATGAATTTACAAAACTGTTTTATTTACCATTGATAACTTTAACAATTGTACTATTGCTTGAACTTTGGCCAATATTTGCCGGGTTATTATTTGTAATGTTTACAGCACGGTTGTTTATCATAAAAATTGCACTCAATCGTTTGAATGAAAGCAAATTATTCATACCTTCGTTACTGTACGATTTGGTTGTTCCTTATTTCAAATTGTTCTATCGCTTGTATTTCAACAATAGAAGTCAAAAACAAAAATGGAAAGTGAAGGTTTAAAATTATCGGAAAAGGCACTACAGGATTACGAACATGTGCAGAAAGCCTTGTTAGGCGATGAAAAAGCTTTTGCCCGATTGTTAAGCCGATACAAAGACACAATTTATTTCATGTTACTTAAAATGCTGAATAACCGCAGTGATGCTGAAGATTTAACACTCGAAGCATTTGGGAAAGCATTTAAAAACCTGCACCAATATTCACCAACCTACGCATTTAGCACCTGGCTTTTTAAAATTGCTTCAAATAATTGTATTGATTTCCTGCGCAAAAAAAAGGGAATTACAATATCGTTGGAAAGCGATAGCGAGCAAGGTGAGATTAGCGAAACTTTAAGATTAAAATCGAAAGAACTAAATCCCGAGGAAAAACTTATCAGGAAACAAAAAGCAATTTTGTTGCACAAAGTTGTTCGGCGTTTAAAACCGCATTATCAAACCCTTGTTGAGTTGCGATATTTCAACGAATTGTCGTACGAAGAAATTGCCAAAGAATTAAAATTGCCACTCGGCACAGTAAAAGCCCAGTTGTTCAGGGCACGTCAAATGCTGTTCAAGCTGATTGAAAGTACAGAAATGAACGAACACCACTAATCTATCACGATGAATCTTATTAGCAAATATTTCCCTAAACTCAGCGAAAAGCAAATTGTCCTGTTTGAACAACTCGAACCTTTGTATGCAGAATGGAATGCGCAAATTAATGTGATTTCGCGCAAAGATTTTTCGGAGTTTTACGAACGCCACGTTTTACATTCGCTTAGTATTGCAAAACTCCTCAGTTTTACATCAGGCACAAAAATTTTGGATGTTGGTACAGGCGGCGGTTTTCCGGGTATTCCGCTTGCAATTATGTTTCCTGAAGTGCAATTTCATCTTGTTGATTCAATTGGGAAAAAAATTAAAGTGGTTCATGGGGTGGTAGAATCCCTGGGGTTAAAAAATGTTACTGCCGAGCAAATCCGCGCCGAACAACTTACCGATAAATATGATTTTGTTGTGAGCCGCGCGGTTACCCGCCTCCCTGAATTTGTTCCTTGGGTGCGAAAAAATATCTCTAAAAAACAAATCAACGCCATGCCCAATGGAATTATTTACTTAAAAGGCGGAGATTTGCAGGAAGAAACGAAACCCTTCAAAAGGGATATTTTCATCAAAGATTTATCCGACTATTTCGAAGAAGAATTCTTTGAAACTAAAAAGGTTGTGCATTTGCCATTGTAGGAATCTGACTTTTCATTGTTCAGTGAATGGCAGATATAAAGCTGCCAAACTTATTCATCTCCAAAAGAAACGCCCATTTTCCGGGCTTTTAGGATAAGTCCCAAATCTGGTTCCACAAGTCTGAGTTTCCCGCCAACTTCTTCCAACGGAACTGTTGTCAATTCATTCTTCTTGATTGCAACCATGCTCCCAAAGCGGCCTTCGGCAATGCATTGAGTGGCGTAAGCACCATATCGGGTGGCTAAAATCCTGTCCATCGGTGTAGGACTTCCGCCACGTTGTATATATCCCAGTACAGTTTCACGTGTTTCAATCCCGGTAATCGCTTCAATGGTAGTTGA
Source organism: Draconibacterium sp. (assembly GCA_041596165.1). Lineage (GTDB taxonomy): Bacteria > Bacteroidota > Bacteroidia > Bacteroidales > Prolixibacteraceae > Draconibacterium. Next base: position 6,944 of record JBFHJA010000021.1, read on the forward strand.
TATATAATTTGCGGCGCTTTGACTTTTTGGGTGGTCAATTCCTTCGGCAACAACTACAATTGAATATGGTTTTTTCTTTTCGTACCGTTTTTCAATGTTTTTACAGACGGATTGAATATCAAATGGTATTTCTGGTAACAAAATAATATCACCACCACCTGCCAATCCTGAATATAGAGCCAGCCAGCCAGCATTATGCCCCATGATTTCAATAATCATTACACGCTGGTGAGAGTTGGCGGTTGAGTGCAACCTGTCAATAGCTTCGGTAGCAATTTGCACCGCCGAATCGAAACCAAAAGTAACATCGGTCCCCCAAACATCATTATCAATTGTTTTTGGTATTCCAACTACATTTAATCCTTCCTTCGAAAGCAAATGAGCAGTTTTCATGGTACCGTTACCGCCAATGCAAACCACGCAATCGAGGCCAAGATTTTTATATGTTTCTATAATTTTTTCTGGTTTGTGTTTATCTGAGCCATCTTCGGCAACAATTTTAAAAGGTTTTTCCCGCGAAGTACCCAAAATGGTCCCTCCCAACGTTAAAATTCCCGAAAGCTGGGCTTCTTTTAGTTCTATGTAATCACTGTTTATCAACCCTGAATAACCGGCATTAAATCCAAGGACTTCCATACCGTATTCAACAATTGCAGTTTTTCCAACTCCCCTGATTGCCGCATTCAATCCCGGGCAATCGCCACCGGCAGTTAGTATTCCAATTCTTTTTGGTTTCGAAGAACTATTCATTTTGCTTTTTTTAATGATTCCTATTTTCTATTTAAATTACTAAATTAATAAAGAATAATCGAATTTGTTTATTTTGGACCAAGCTATATTCAAACAATAACTAATTATTAAAAAATGCAGATGTTTTGATTAACAGGTTTTTATTATTTTGTAACTTCGTCATCTTCAATTAAAATAAACATTTAATTATAAACCTTTTAAAGTATTTAGTACAATGAAAAAACTATTTTCTTTTATGTTGGCCGGAACATTTATGTTAGCCATCTCGTGCCAAAGCGGACAAAAAAAAGCCGAAAATGCAGATGAAAAAAGTGCAGCAGTTGAAGAAGTTGCAGCACCAAACGAATTAACTCAAGCTGAAATTGATGAAGGTTGGGTTTTACTTTTCGACGGAAAAACAAGTGAAGGTTGGCGCGGAAACAACAGGCCCGACTTCCCTTCGGGATGGGAAGTAGTTGACGGAACTTTGCATTGCATTGGCACCGGAACTGGTGAAGCCGGTGCTGAAGATGGCGGTGACATAATCACAACCAAAGAATTTTCAAATTTCAGATTAAAAATGGAATGGAAAATTTCGGAAGGTGGAAACTCTGGAGTTTTCTACCTCGGTAAAGAAGTTGCTGACTGGCCGATTTACAAAACTGCTCCTGAAATGCAGGTATTGGACAATGAAAGGCATCCTGATGCCCGCGCCGGAAAAGATGGTAACCGCATGGCCGGATCACTTTATGATTTGATTCCTGCCGTTCCACAAAATGCCAAACCTGCTGGTGAGTGGAACAGTATTGAAATTGAAGTGTTTAAAGGTAGTGTTTGGCATCGTCAGAACGGCGAAACAGTATTGGAATACCACTTGTGGACTGAAGACTGGAACAAACTTGTAGCTGGTTCAAAATTCCCTGAATTAAACCCTGACTGGGCAAATGTTGCAAAATCGGGTGTTATTGCTTTACAGGACCATGGCGACGATGTTTGGTACCGCAATATTAAAATCAAAGCCGATTAAGAAATTAACAAGCATTAAAAAAAAGAGGCTGTCCGATGAATTATCAGGTCAGCCTCTTTTTATTTTTATTATTGCGTGCTTTAAATTGATGAATTTGCTGGTTTGTTCTCAACTATATGTGCATCTTCCATGATCACTTCGTATGAATAACCGTAACCAAAATCTTTGTTTAGTGTAATCTTTCCCTTAACTGTAATTTGGTCGTTTACTTCAGCTAAATCAGCACTGGTTATTGTTAAATCAAAATTACCGTTGTCGCTTGTTCCGTCCTGTATATGGATCCAATTTTTGCCCATTACTTCTTTGTTCACTTTCACCACAACACCTTTTATTTCAATTTCTTTTCCCGAATAATTGTTTCTATCAGCATAAACCTGTGCTACTGTGATTTCGCCTGCTGATTTATGAATGGTAATAGCACTGTTTTGTTCTGAACTAATTTTGCCTGAATGCATTTGTGCATCGCTGTTTCCGCCCATAGCACCCATTCCGCCCATAGCTCCGGCACCCATTCCGCCCATTTCGCCACTTTTGATTGGTGTTTTACTGATTGAACTAACAAAGTAAATCTCATCAAAAGTTCGGTCAACTTCTTTGCTGTGAAAGTTTTGCATTGGTAATCCTTCACTGTAAAAATACACTTCGCCAGGTTTTACTTCCTGTCGTGAAATTGCCATCCAAAATTCGCCATTGTTTTCCTTTGCCCTAATATACGTATAGGTATTGCCCTGAATTACTTCGGCAACTTCAAAACTTTTTCCATTGGCGGTTGTCTGCTCCTGGTTCATCTGTCCGTTTTTATTCTTTACACATGATGAAAAAACCACAACTAAAATCAACATTGTTAAAATTCTCATATCACAATTTATTTACAATTTTTACTAATCAACTATTTTTTTTTAGTCCTCAAATATAAAACTTAATTGAAACAATTTATTTGTATGGAAAGTTGACCTTGGAAGGTAATCATTATCACAGAAACTAATCTTCATTTTCATTTGTAAATTGTTTTTTTTAATTCTGTGCATTGTAACTGTCTTGTTGTTAGTTGTTTTGATGGTGTCTGTTCTAAGGATTTATCGCCTTGGATTATAGCTAAAATAAAAAATTGACTTGGATGGCAATTTCCCGTAACTTGAAACACCATTAGATGTCTGATCAAAATTATGAAAACTAAAAATTTCAAGAATGTCAATTATATTGGGTGGGTTGTAATTATTCTCGCATTTCTGTTTTTCTACTTTTCCTATTTCTTTATTTATATTCCAAAAAAAGAAGCGATAATTCAGCAAAAAGGTTTCCGCATTTTAAATGAATATGGAAGTAATATGCTGGAAAAACACAAATATTTCGAAAACCACTTTAGGAATTATGGAATATATTATTCAATAAAATCTCTTGCAGGCTCAGCTGGCATTAAAAAAAGAGAAGTAAATATTGTCAATGTAAACAAAAATAAGGAAATCGACAGGGTTTTAAACGGTCTTCAAAATTATGTGAGTACAACAGCAAAAAGTGTTGATTCATCTTATTTCTACGATAAAAATGAAAAGAAGCTTTTTTTGAGCTTTAACTATCAAAATAATGATCCGGAATTGGTTACTACATTAAGTGAGTTTTACGAAAGTAGCACTACCAACACTAAGCTTGAAACCATGTTGAACGATGAGTTTTCGCATAATGTACCAATTGCTGACTTTATGCAGAACTTAAAATTTGATGAGCTTTTTGAAAAAATTATTTTGTTTAATACAGACGAAGTTTGGTATAATACAAAATTAGGCAGTTTAACTGAAATCACTAATCCTAAAGCTTTGTGCGACAGTGCAAAAAATCAGCAAAGTGGTATTTATAAGGTGTTAAATATCAGTGGGAAAGATAAGCACATAATGGTTCTGCCAATTAGTTTTGCTGGTGGAAAATTTTATATAGCCGGATTTATTTCTGACCTTGATTATCAAAATAAAACCCGAACAATTAATAAACAGTTATTAATTTTTATTGCGGCCATTTTATTGCTTGTGTTTGCCGGCATGCCAATTTTAAAAATATTTTTTATCGACGACAGAGAGCGCTTAAAAGCCAGCGACGCCACAAGCAGTGGCATCTCGCTGTTGTTTGGTATCGGTTTATTTATTTTGTTGATTATCGCATTTTCAAAAAAACAAGTAGTAGATAGTACAAATCAACATAGTCGTATCCACCTAATTTCCGATTCGCTTTACTCCAATGTAATGCACGATATTGAATCAATAAAAACACTCGGTAAATCAATTGTGCAGGGAAAAATGACGGAGGATACATTGGCAAATATGGTTTTAAGTGCTTTTAATTCCAATGTGCCGTTTACACAGCACGAGCTATTATGCAGTCCGTTTTCTTTAAACGAAATCATTTTAATAGATAATAACGGTATTGTCAGGAAAGGTTATACAAGCACTCCTTTTTCAGATATTGTGAAGGTAAATCTGAGCGAACGCAAGTATTTCCAAAATGTAAAAAGCATCAATAATTCATGGCCAACTTCTGCTGGACTAAACTTTTATATGGAATCTATTAAATCGTTCAATACAGCACAATATGAAACTGCGATTTCGTTTCGTAAAACAAGTACTGAATTGCCAGTACTTGCAATTACCTCAAAAATACCATCGCTTTATGAACAAGTGCTGCCAAACGACATTGAATTTGTTATCATCGATAAAACCGGACGTGTTTTATATCATTCCATTCAGGAAAAAAACCTGCATGAAAACTTTGTTTTGGAATGTGAATCGGATTTAAAATTGATGAATGCAATAAACTCCCGAATTGAAGCTGAAACTTTTGTTAACTATAACGAAAAAAAGTGGCTGGCACGAATTATCCCCATAAAAGACACACCGCTTTATCATGTAACATTACTCGATATAAATCAGGCCGACAATAAAAATGCGAGGATAATTCTGATTACTTTCTATTTTTTAATTGCTTCGCTTGTTTTTATGATAGTTGGGTTGTTGATCATAAGATGGATTACGCGCTCACACAACGAAAAGCATAAAAATACGTGGTTTTTAAACTGGCTGGTACTACAGCCTCGCAAGTATTTGATATACAAAAAAATATCAGCAATATTAACAGTTATTATTGCCGTTCAGTTATTGGGATTTTGGTTTGCATCTAATCCGGTAGCTTTATTTGTATACGAATTCATTTTTATAGTTTTCTCATTTTTCGTAGCCATGATTTTTCTGAATAGGGCAGAATCCATACAGAAAGAGCCGGTTTGGGATGAATTTTTGAATGAGATTCTTGTACTTCTTGCAACATTGCTGGCAGTGTTCTGTTTCATTTCTCTGCGCGAATTGGCATGGAAACAACTCATTCCTTTGGCAATTCTTGTTGCCATAATTATTTTTACATTTCAATTTTTTAAAAATGATGAAATCGGCAAATTAATAAACGATTCGCCTAAAGATATACCCGATTTTAAAATTAAAAGAGCCTACCTTGTTTTTTTGTTTTTGTTTTTGACAAGTATTTCAGGAGTTCCGGTGGTGGAGTACTATTTTAAAGTTAAAGACCATGAAGGAAAGCTGTGGCAGCGTGAACAATTGCTTAAAGTTGGCAACGAAAATATTGCACTGCAATCGGATTATATGCAAACAAATTCAGATTGGTATAAACGGTTGCAAGGGAACGGGCTCGATAATTTGAAAATTACACTGACTGAGTTTACCGGTGATTTTGATACTGCACCTTCCGGAAGTATTGAAGATTCAAGTTTTGCTGTTCAGGTTTATCATATGTTACCCGACCCGGTTACAACCTGGTATAATCAGCCAAAATTATTAGCTAAAAAAGAATATGTTGTTTCGAAGTTTAAAAACGATACATTATTCTTTAAAAAAGGAATGCAAACCGGTGCAATAACAGTGGAGTATTTAAAACACAAACCACTGTTTCCTGTAATAAATTATGTAGTGTTAATATTATTTGTACTGTTGGTTATTGTTTTGAGTATTTGGTTTTTGTTAAAATACCTGGCGAAAGTTTTACTGAATCTAAATCGGGAAAAACCGTCTAATTCAGACGTCAAATGGTCTGATGTACTTGAAACTAATGGACATGAAAGAATCCTTTTAAACTCGTTTAACGGATCAGATTATCTTGAAAGGACAAGAAATTTTTTGGATACCTATTCAAAAAGCAACGAAATCATTAAAACAATTCAGGCGTCAGAAATTATTGATCAGGGTGTTAATAGCGCACAGGAATTTAATGGTTCGGAAACAATTATTTGGATTGGTGGTTTTCATCAAATTGTAAATGAAATCGAAAAACATGATAATCTGCTGTCATTCTTAATTAAACTAAGTCAAACCAGTCGGGCAAGAATAATTGTTGACTTATCATTTGATATTGAGTTAATTTTTGAATTTTATGATGATTACATCAACTCTAACGAACTTGAACCGAAACAAATGACTCAGCTATTTTTGCTCCGTAAAAAATGGGCGGGTTTATTTGATGGCTATTTTAGTTTTAATGGTTATATCAATCAAAAAACCATGGTTAAATCAAAACATATCAGGGTTGAAGATGATTATTTCCTTGAAAACAATAATACCGGAATAGATTTACAGTTTACAAATATCTGGAACAATTTAACTTCCTATGAAAAGATTGTATTGTTTGATCTTGCTGATGACGGGTTGTTAAACCGGAAAAATAAGGTAATGATTCAAAAGTTGATTGATAAAAGATTGATTGTAACCGATCCGGCACCTGCTTTTTATGATGACAAGTTTAGGGATTTTGTAGCTAAAAGTTTGAAATCAAATGAAGTAAAATCAATAGAAAGTAAACTTGGTCTTAAAGGAAGCTGGCACAATGCAAAGTATCTTATTTTACTGATTTTGGTTCCACTTGCTGCATTTGTTATCATTTCGCAGGGCATTTCAATTGAAAAAGTATTTGGCATTTTTGCCGGGGGATTGGCAATAGTTACAGGGATAATTCGCTTGTTTGACAGTACTGCTTTTAAATGGTCATAACGATCTTCTTTTCGCAATTCTGGCTCTTTCGCAAATACTTGAGCTGTAAAAACCTGTTCCCCGGTTTTGCTGCGAGAAATACTAAATTCGAACGGATTGAGAGAAGTTTAAGTTTGAAGGTGTTGTCAGTTTAATATCGAATCAAATCAATACATAAAATATTCTGGTAGCCATATAACAAATATAACCCGGTAAAAATTGCAACTTTCCACTTTTCCTATTTCCATACAATTTTTTGCAAATCCTTAATAAGAGAATCTTTTAAAACTGTGTATTGCGCAATGTATTTTGGATCAACAGGTTTTGCCGGTGGCGATTCCAAAGTCAAAGGATTTATTGCACTGCCACCTTTGTAAACCCTAAAATCAAGATGTGGACCGGTTGACAATCCTGTCGATCCCACAAAGCCAATTACCTGGCCCTGTCGAACTCTGGCTCCCTGATAAACACCGTCAGCATAACCCGAAAGGTGCATATATTGTGTAGTATAAACCGAATTGTGCTTCACTTTTATGCTGTTTCCGCCTCCGCCGGCCCAGCCTTTTTGTATAATAGTACCTTCGCCAATGCTCATTACAGGTGTTCCTTTTGCGGCAGCATAGTCAACACCGTGATGTGGCCTCACAATCCGCAAAACCGGGTGCATACGTCCATTTGAAAAATGCGAACTAACGCGCGAAAATTTTAGTGGTGCTTTTAAAAATTCTTTTTGCAGGTTTTCTCCATTTTCGTTATAAAATCCAACTGTATCATTGGGATTAAATCGGAATGCAAAAATTTCTTTTTCATAATGATCGAATTGTGCAGCATAAATATTGTTAATACCAATTGCAATCGAATCAACATAAATTTCATCATAAATTACCCGAAACCTGTCGCCTTTCTGCAATCCAAAAAAATCGATGGTCCAGGCATAAACATCCGAAAGATTCAGTGCCAATTGTGGGTCTATTCCGTTGGCTTTCATGGTGTTCCATAGCGAAGATTCAATTACGCCCTGAGCAGTTTGAACAACATATTTAACCTCTTTTTGTCCTGCGTAAACCCGCAAAGTATCGAAAAGTTCAAAAACTGTATAGTGGATTGGCGAATTTTCATAAACAAAATAAACAGCCGTTTTAAGTGAATCACGGGTTTGAAAAATGCTGTAGTTATTACCCTCCCTTATTTTTCGTACATCAAAAACAGGTTTTGAATTTCGGGCAATTGTGTCAATGGTTCCCAACCCAATTCCATATCGGTTCAAAATTGAACTTAAATATTGTCCCGAACCAACCGTACCATTCACAATATAAAATGAATCAACAGGAAACCCATATTTAACAACAGGCTCTTTTAGAAGCACAAATGGTTCAGGTTTTTCTTTTTTATTAGCTTGGCCACACGAAAAAACAACGGACAGTAAAACAATAAAACCGGCAATTGAAATTATCGGTCGGATATATTTTTTTTGGATAAATTTCATAAAATTAATTTTCTGGAACACGAAGGAACACAAAAATTGAAAATATTCAAAGGTTTAATAAATCGGTATCTTTCAAATCAATTTTATTATTTTTGAATACTTTCAATATTTCGTTTCATCTAAACCAATTGACAATGAACATAAAAACAGTTTTTTTCCTGCTTGGTCTTATTACAACTTTTACTTCATGTAACACAAAAAATGCTGATAAATATCCTGAAAAAATAAACAAACCCAATATTATTTTGATTAGTGCCGATGATTTGGGATGGTCGGATATTGGTTGTTACGGAAGCGAGGTTCAAACTCCCAACCTCGATAAACTTGCTGAAGGTGGAATGCGTTTTACACGTTTTCATAACACCTCGAAATGTTTCCCTTCGCGGGCTTGTTTACTGACAGGTGTTTACGCACAACAAAACGGATATGCAAAGAATTTTAAAGATCCGTTAATGAATGCAGTTACTCTCGGTGAAGTTCTTCGCACTGCAGGATACCGCACTTTATGGTCGGGAAAACACCATGGTTTGGAGAATCCGGTTACACGCGGATTCGATCGTTATTATGGTTTGAAAGATGGAGCTTGTAACTATTTCAATCCCGGCAATCAGCGCCCCGGAGAAGGAATGCCGGCACGAAAAGGAAAACCAGGCAATAAAACTGTCCGTTCATGGTGCATCGACAGTGTAATGTACAATCCTTACACTCCGGATGAAAAGGATTTTTACACTACCGATTATTTCACAAAATATGCTGTTGGTTGGCTCGAAGAATATAAAAATGAAGAGCAGCCTTTCTTTTTGTATCTCGCTTATACCGCGCCACACGACCCATTAATGGCCTGGCCTGAAGATATTGCAAAATACAAAGGCAAATACGATGTTGGTTATGAACCAATCAGAAATGCGCGATACAAAAAGCAACACGAAATTGGATTGATTAATGAAAATTACAAATTAACCGGTGCGACCTATCAAGATTGGAATGAATTGGATGATTCAATCCGACAGGATGAGATTAAAAAAATGGAAGTTTATGCAGCCATGATTGATCGTTTGGATCAGAATATTGGAAATGTTTTAGCAAAACTTAAAGATATTGGTAAAGATGATAACACGCTTATTCTTTTTGTCTCCGATAATGGCGCTTCTGCAGAAATGGTTAATATTGACGATGATTATGGCGAAATAGGTACGATGACACGCTGGACTTCGTTGGGTGGCGACTGGGCAAATGTTGGAAACACTCCTTTCCGTTTTTTCAAAAATTTTAGTTACGAAGGCGGTATAAATACACCATTAATTGCTTACTGGCCTAAAAAAATTAAACAGAAAACCATTTCTGAATTTCCTGGTCATTTTATCGATTTTATGTCCACTTTTGTTGATTTAACGGGTGCAGAATATCCTCAGGAATTCAACAATCAAAAAATTACACCCATGCAGGGAGAGAGTTTGTTGCCGGTCTTTCTAGGTGAAAACAAACAGCGTGAAAAACCAATCTTTTGGGAATGGCAGGATGGACAGGCAGTTTATTTTAACTCATTCAAAATTGTAAAGGAGGGTTTGGACAGTCCATGGGAATTGTACAATCTCGAAACCGATCCAACTGAAATGAATGATCTGACAGCCCAAAATCCGGAAAAAGCTAAAGAATTGGAAGGAATGTTTTTAGGGTGGAAAGCAGAATTAGGCCGATGAAAATTATCTTTGCAATTATAGGAATTTGAAACTTACTGTTTCTAACACCGCTGCTTTTTTCGAATAAAATGTGGCGTTTCCGAAAAACAAGAATCAAAATATATTCAATATGAAAATCAAAATAACTATGAAATCATTATTTAATTTATTCCTCTTTTTAACCCTACCGGTTTTAGTAGTTTTAAACTCCTGCCAAACTCAAAAAGAAACCGAAGGCCCGTATTTTGGCAACGGTTTTCACAACGGTTGGGCTGATCAACATTCAATTGTACTCTGGACCCGATTAACAAAAAATCCCGAAGGAAATTCCACCGGCGCAAAGTTTTTGGAACCATCGGCAGAAGAACACAGAAAATTGAACAGGGAAGCAAATCCCGACAGTATTTACAAAGCACAAATTCCTGAAGGTTTAACTTTGGATGAGATGATTGGTGCATGTCCGGGAGCTGCTGGAGAAGTGAAGTTAACCTATTTCTCGTTAACCGATGCAGAGCATAAAACAGAAACTGATTGGGTTTCGGTTGATGAAAATAAGAACTTTACCACCCAGTGGAAATTGGAAAACCTTGAACCCGATACAAAATACGTAGTTGAAATAGAAGCCCGCCAAAATGCAAAATCAAAAGTTTCCGATAAAGTGGAAGGGTCATTTCGAACTCCGCCAATTAAAGATGCAGAAAATGACATCAAATTTTGTATTGTTACCTGTCACGATTACTGGCGCAAAGACACAACCGACGGCCATAAAATATATGGTGAAATGATGAAAATATTCCCCGATTTCTATGTTCACACCGGTGATATTGAATACTATGATAAGCCTGAACCTTATGCACTTACCGAAGAATTGATGAGGTTTAAATGGGACCGTTTGTTTGCTTTGCCACTCCAACGTGATTTCTGGAAAAACACAACAAGCTATTTTATGAAGGATGACCACGATGTTCTCGATGACGATGCCTTTCCGGGAAAAACTTACGGCACAGTTTCATGGGAGCGCGGACTTGAAATTTTCGACAAAGAACAACTCCCGACTGCCGATACAACTTACAAAACCATTCGTTGGGGAAAAGATTTGCAAATTTGGATTACCGAAGGACGCATTTATCGCAGTAAAAACTCCGATGAAGATGGACCTGAAAAGACCATTTTCGGCAAAGAACAAAAGGAGTGGCTGTTTAAAACCTTAAAAGAATCGGATGCAACTTTTAAAATTATCATCAACGCAAACCCAATTCTCGGTCCCGATCGAGATGCAAAAAACGACAATTATTCCAATACGGGGTTTAAATATGAAGGTGATGAAATACGTCAGTATTTGAACCAGTTCGATAATGTTTTTCTTTGTAACGGCGACCGTCACTGGCAATATGTTACGCATCCGGAGGGCACAAATCTTTGGGAATTCAGTTGTGGCGCAGGTTCCGATATTCATGCAGGTGGCTGGCCGCAGGAAGATGTTCGCCCGGAGCATCGTTTTTTACGTGTAAAAGGTGGTTTTCTAAACGGAGAGATTTCTCGCAAAAATGGTGCGCCAACACTCACTTTTCAGCATTTTGACGTAGATGGAAATATGGTGCATGAGGAGATTTTTAAAAGATGAAACGAACATGTAAATTTTTTTATACACAAGGAGGATGATTATAAGCGATTTAGATCTCTGGAAGGGAATTGGTGATTGGGCAAAAAGCTTGAAAGGCGCTGATGGCAACCTTGTTCCCGTTATTTTCCGTCCATATTATGAATTTGACGGAGTTTGGTTTTAGCGGGGTGCCCCATATTTTACAGGGAAGAGTTTGTTTCGCTTTGGAAATTTACTGTTTCTTCTCTCCGCGAAAACCTTGAAGTACACAATTTTATCTACGCTTTTTCACCCGAGAACAAGTTTGATTTCGAAGAACAATTTAGGGAAAGAAACTCCGCAGACAAATGGGTTGACATGGTTGGAATCGACAATTACATCGACGTGGGGCGCGACCGTTACGATTTGGAAACCGCATCATGCAAACTGAAAATCGTTTCAGATTATGCATTAAAATAAGTGGAATTGGCTGCGTTTACAGAAACAGGTTTTGAATCAATTCCAGACACAATTTTGTGGACAGATACTTTGCTGAAAGTGATGAAAAGGACAATATGCAACTTTGCTATGTATCGGTTGGGCAAATTGATTCGAACAGCCCAACCCATTGTTTCGCACCTTTTTCGCGACAAAACAGTATTCCCAGTTTTATGGAATATTATAACGATCCAAACACTTTGTTTGAGAAGGATTTAATGAGGATTTAAAAGTAAGTTTTTAGGTTTGAAACTGATTAATACATTCATATTTTCAAATATATTCCTTTCTGTTGGCGCGGTTTTGCTGACCGTTTCGGCACAGGTGCAGCTTGGCATGAAACCTCATTTTCAACCCTGTTTATTGCTTGTTTTCTTTGCTACTTTATTCGAATATAACCGCAATCAAATAGTTGAATTGCTTTTTGACAAGGAAAAGCAAAAAGTTGAAAAACGACTGTGGTTTGGCTTTTATCAAAAGAAGTTGCTCTTCTTTGCAATCATTTCACTTGTCCTTGTGCTAATTGCTTTTTTAACAAGCAAACCGCAAGTGATACTCATCTTTATTTCATTGGGAGTTTTGACTTTCTTCTATTCCATGCCATTTTCAGCAAATAAAAACGCTGTTTTCAAATTACGCGAAATACCATATCTGAAAATATTTGTAATTGCCTTTGTTTGGTCGGCTTTGACTATATTTTTGCCAGTTATTCAGGCAGATGGGAAAATCTTAAATATTCAGATTGCACTTCTTTTTTCCGAACGCTTCTTTTTTGTTTTCGCCATAACAGTCCCTTTTGATATAAGAGATATGCAAGCCGACAGGGATGCCGGATTAAAAACCATTCCCTTGTTGATAAATTCGGAAAAAGCATTGACACTTTCCTACTTGTTTTTGTTTGTTAGTCTGATTATTTCGGTTTTTCACTATAAAATGCAAAACAACTGGTTTATTATTGAGGCAATATTCATCTCAATTTTAACTACTTACTTGTTGCTGAAAATAAAACATTTCAGAACCCTAAAAAGATTTTATTACCAGATTTTAGATGGGACTTTGCTTTTTCAGGCGCTGCTTGTTTTGGGGTTTTACTATTTAAGTCAACCGCATTAATTATTGAGGTCAACGAGATATTTATCTTCGTTTTGAGGCCCGGGATCCGCCGCCAAAAAGGATTCCTGCACCCAAAACAAAACCGAAATCATACCAGCCTCCGTTGTTATTAACCGCATACATTGCGATATTGTCACTAAA
>JBFHJA010000022.1:0-20077 GCA_041596165.1 Draconibacterium sp.
ATATTGAAGGGTCAAGGACGTGTACGTGATGTTTGTACTGGTCCTGATGGTGCTATTTACGTGGTACTAAACGACCCGGGAACGGTTATAAAATTATTACCAAAATTAGACTAAACTATTCTAATTTCGGTTTATAAAATCCCGCCTCAACTTCGCTCAAATGAAATATCAATTTGTGCGAAGTTGTTGATTTATCAGGGCCAGCAAATAGGTTCTTTCTAACATAATCATATCGAGTTAGAATATAACAATCGTTCCTTAAAGCCTTTGTTCAATTTTATTTCCTGATTTAACAAAATCGAACAAGTTTTCATGCCGATAGAAAATATTTGTGTTTTTTCCCTTTCTGTTTTGCTGGCCAGTTTTGCATAATATTTCGTTGCGAAAAGGAACCAACAAGGCTGAAGCAATCGCACAAAAAAAAAACGGAAAAATATTTTCGCAATCAGCAGTTTGTATAAAAAAATGCAGCTGAATCTTTTGGAATCCTGTTTCTACCTTGGTTGATTAAACCGTATATAGTTATATTTCTTGTTTTGAGTTTTTGGGTTATTTGGTTGCTGGCAAAATGGCGGGTCATCCGATGGAAAAATGCAATCGTTATCCTGTTGCTTATTGTAGCAATTATATTTTTAATTGCATTAATAGCCTCCCAAATTTTCGTGTCGCGCTTCGGAAATAATCAATTGCAGTATAGTTGGATTATAATTTATTTAGAAATAAAAGAAGATTCTTTATTTCGTCCATCTTTTAAGGGTACTCGTGACTAAGTCTCCAATAATTATTTGATTAAAAGAAATCTTTCAACATTTATTCCTTGCACACGGACTGTTGGTTATAAAAAATCCAAAAAAACCTCCTATTAATATACTTTGAAAAATTTCCCCATTACTGAGTTCAGCAAAGGATTTACCTGCGGTAAAATAGGTAAACGCAAAACCGGCAATCGCCCCAATCAAAATGTAAATGATTGTTTTTCTAAAATGAGGCGAAGTAATTGTGCGTTTCAGCCAACTACCTTCAGGTTCTATTTCTAATTTTTTAAATTCCATTTTCATTTTTTTAGATTTTTAGACACAAGATGCAAATTATCTTCAACTTGAAAATTCAAAATTGAATATTGGTTATTGGATATTTTCCCTAACTATACATTCCCGGCAGTCTCGGAATCCGTTTCATCTTTGAATTTTTGTAATAAAAACCCCATCCTTTTTTAAGCCAATGCCCAACAATCGGGAGCATCATCATCGTTTCCTTTTTCGGAGTGCGTTCAACCCAGGCTGCGCCATCACCGGAGTCCATTATACAAATAATACTTACTTTATCGACATAACTTTTAGTTTTACCCGAACCTGTAATTTGCTGATGTGCATTATATGCAGCTGTATCGGCCATTATTTCGGCCATGTGACCCTGTTTTGCGCCCCACGCCGGACCAAGTAATTCGGCGGTATCGCCAATTGCGTAAATTTCAGGATGACCTTCGACCTGACAAGTTGGTAAAGTTTTTACAAATCCTGCATCTGTCAATGGTAAACCTGTATTTGCAAGTGCTGAATGACCACTTCCTCCGGCAATAAACACAATCAGGTCGCTCTCCAAAACTTTGCCGTCTTCAAAATGAATCTCATTTTTAGTAAAGCTTGTAATTTTTACACCTGTGTGTTCTTTTATTCCATAATGTTTGAAAAATTTGCCCAAATTTCCCACTGCTTTTGCGCCCATTCTTTTCCCTGGCTCGGCCATTGGGGCAAAAAAGTTGATCTCAAATTTTTCCGAAAGTCCTTTTTTCTTTAAATAAGTACTAATATTGAATAGCAACTCAAAGGCAGGGCCACCGCGCACTACAGAACCTTTTGTATCTTTTGGGTTGCCTCCAAAACCGACAGATATTTTACCTTTTCCTGCTTGCACAAGTTTGTCTAATTCATCGCCAATTGTAACAGCTTGTTCCGGTGCTCCGCAAATCGACAAAGTGTTTTCGGCACCTTTAACATTCACTTTATGCATTCCAAAGGCAATAAAAAGATAATCATAAGATTCCTCGCCTTTTTGAAGTTTTACAGTTTTGTTCTTCGTATCGATGCTCTCTACACTGTCGATAATCAAATTGAAACCGTGCTTTTTTTGAAGGTCGGCCAGCGGCATTTTACTGTCTTCGAAACTTATTCCTTTTGTGGGAATCCAAATTGAAATTGGATAAATAAAAAGGTAGTCGCGGTCGGAAACCAAAGTTACATTGTAGCCTTTTTCCCGCAGTTTAATAGCTGCTTCAACTCCTGCAAAACCACCACCCAATATCAAAAAATGTTTCATTTTGTTTTCAATTATTTTGAATTGCAAAAGTATGCAAACAAGCCGGCGCTGCAATTTTATTCAAGCCGTTCAAAGGTGTTGCGTGAATGAAATTTGATAGTTAAAAAGTTGTCAAATGATAATCGAATATAAAATTGAAGGATATTTGTTAGATGAACTCAGGCAAATAACAACTTCAGAGTTTATACAAAACAATCAACTTCTAACGATTATCGCGTTGCCGAATCTCTACCCGTCGGATTTTTCCGCTTATAGTTTTTGGCAGTTCGTCAACAAATTCTATTACCCTCGGATATTTGTACGGTGCGGTAACCTGTTTAACATGGTCTTGTAATTCCTGAGCTAAAGTTTGGCGTTCCCGTTCTTGATAATCTTTTGAAAGTACGACTGATGCTTTCACAATTTGTCCGCGTATTTCATCGGGTACGCCGGTGATTGCGCATTCAACAACAGCCGGATGAGTCATTAAGGCACTTTCAACTTCAAATGGGCCAATTCTGTAACCCGAACTTTTTATCACATCATCGGCACGGCCTACAAACCAATAATATCCATCTTCATCTTTCCATGCCAGATCTCCAGTGTAGTAAATTCCGTCAACCATAACTTCGTTTGTGAGTTGCTGGTTACGATAATATCCTTTGAAAAGTCCGACTGGAAATTTCTCTGCATAACGGATAATGATTTGTCCCTGTTCACCTGCCTCCGCCGGACGACCATCAGGCGTTATCAAATCTACATCAAAATGAGGCCCGGGCAAACCCATTGACCCCGGTTTCGGCTTTACCCATGGAGCAGTAAATACTGTTGGCGTTGTTTCGCTTTGTCCGTACCCCTCGCGCAATTTAATACCGGTTAGTTTATAAAACTTTTCATAAACTGCAGGGTTTAACGCTTCTCCTGCAATTGTGCACCACTCAAGATTTGACAAATCGAATTTCGACAAATCTTCGCGGATAAGAAACCTAAAAATCGTTGGAGGAGCGCAAAGAGAAGTAACTTTATTTTCGGATAAAATGTTTAAAATATCAGCAGGTATAAATTTATCGTGATCGTAAACAAAAACAGTGGCACCTGCAATCCATTGTCCATAAAGTTTGCCCCAAACAGCTTTTAGCCAACCTGTGTCGGCAATAGTGAGGTGTATGCTTTTTTCGCTGAGGTTGTGCCAATAACTGGCGGTGATAATGTGAGCCAAAGGATACACACTGTCAAGCATTACCATTTTAGGGTCGCCTGTTGTGCCTGAGGTGAAGCTTACAATAAGCAAATCATCATTTTTCGTGGGTTCGGCAGGTCGTTCAAAGTACCCGGCATTTTCAACTCCTTTTTTGAAATCTTCCCAACCTTCAGGGATGACAGGACCTATGGAAACCAGTTTTTTTATGGTTGGCGATTCGGGCAGTGCTTCATTTACAGCCTCTATTATCTGTTCGTCTCCCACACAAACAATGGCTTTAATGCTGGCTGCATTATTTCGGTAAATAATGTCCTTTTTTGTCAGTAAGTGTGTTGCAGGAATAATGACTGCTCCAATTTTATGCAAAGCAAGAATAGTAAACCAAAATTCAGCCCGGCGTTTCAGGATGACCATAACCATATCACCCTTGTTTATGCCGATTGATGAAAAGTAACTGGCTGTGCGGTCGGAGATTTCCTTTAAATCGCCAAAGGAATAAGAACGGCTTTCGCCTGTGTCGTTGGTCCAAATTAACGCCCGTTTGTCGGGGTCGGTGGCAGCCCAACCGTCAACCACATCATAAGCAAAATTGAAATCACCGGGAACAATAAGTTCGTAATTAGTTTTAAAATCTTCGAAATCCTTAAAATTTATCTGCTTCAGAAATTTTTCAATCATGTAATAACAAATTGGTTAGTTTAGAAAATAATGGCTAAAAATTTTACTGGTTTTCCATCGAGGGCTTTCATACCATGTGTCTGGGTGGCATCAAAATAAAGACTATCGCCTTCGTTGAGTGTCAGTTCGTGCCCCCCAACACTTAGCAACAACTTACCTTCGAGCACAAAGTTGAATTCCTGACCATTGTGGCTATTCAGGTGCATATTATCGGATGACGGTTCAACTGTAACGATAAAAGGATCGGCTTTGCGGCCTGCAAAACCCGAAGCCAAAGCCTGATATTTATAGGCTTGGGTGCGTTCCATGGCTGTACACTGCCCTGCCCGGGTAAGGTAAAATGTTTTCATATTGGGACCGTCACCAAACAAAAGCGCGGACAGTTCAATGCCGTATCTTTTCGAAATCTTTTGCAGTGCACTCACCGGGATATCTTTAACTCCGCTTTCATAACCCAGGTATTCTTTTTCCGAAACCTGACATACAGCAGCAATTTCATCAACTCCAATCCCTAGAAAATCACGAAGCCCCGCCATTCTTTGTGCAATTTCGCGTATTTGTTCGTTCATAATTTTAAATGTCTATAATCCGAAATATACTTTGAAATATAAATGTATTTTTTTTCGGCCAAAATCAGCGGAGTTGCGTGCATTTTTTGAGAAAATAGAACCAGGATTTAAACCCCAAATCTACAACAATGATTTTATTTCAGAATAATTACTCCTGCTGCTGGCAATTCTACTTTGCTTGAAATCATCAAAAACCAACACAAATCGGTTGCTTAAATGTATGCGGATTTCTTGGCAGTGAGGGCTTTACTTTAAGTGTAACCCTCACTTATCAACAAAAAAAAGCCGGCAACTCATTTTGGTTACCGACTCCTTAATATATTTAATTAAACAGCAATATTCTTAATACCTCGACATCATCGCCGAAATGCCACCACCATTTTTTACATTGGTATATCCACGTTGCATAAGCACTTGTTGCGCATAAGCAGACCGGGCTCCGGAGGCACAGTAAACTATTATTTCACGGTCTAAATTCTCGCCCAAATCCAACTTCCCTGACATCATATCATCGAGTGGAATATTCAATGCATTTGGAAACGCACCACTCCTGAACTCGCCTTGTGTGCGAACGTCAATTACAAGTCTTTCCAATTCTACAGCGCTCACATTTTGGTTGGTCTCTGTTTCTTCCATCACTTTCTCGCCTATGCTTTTTTTGTCGATGGGCAGTGGAATCACACTGAAATTCTTAAATCCTACGGTTACTGCATGACGTTGCAAAGAAGTATTTCCACCTAAAATATTTGTAACTTCCTTACATCCTGCACCTACAAGTGTGCGTAAAGCCTGGTGCCCCTTTTTGCCGGTTTCATCATAAACCAAAATAGCAACATCTTTGGGAATACGTTTCAGATTTTCCTGCAACATTTCAAGCGGCAAATGATACGCACCGTCCAGTTTGCTTTTTTGGTTGGCAAATACATCGCGTACATCCAACACAATCACTTGCTGTGTTTTTTCTATATAATCATCCAATTCCGAAACCATCAGACTCGGACTATAACCCGTCATTTTATTTTCGGCAACATAAGCAGCCATGTTCATTGCATCGTTTGCAGTGCCTATTGGCGGTGAATATGCAAAATCGATATCTGCTATTTCACTTACCGGAAGTTTTGCCGCCGTCGCAGTTGCAATAACGTCCAAACGTTTGTCGGCACCTTTATAACCTGCGGTTTGTCCACCAAGCACAACGCCTGTTTTTTTGTCGAAAACCAGCAAAACAGTTACAGTTTCAGCACCGGGATAATATGAAGTGTGGTGCTCTTTATGAACAACAACTGCATCTGCATCGATTCCGGCAGCCCGGGCTTGTTTGAGTGAAAGCCCGGTTGTTCCGGCCACTGCATCAAAAACACGTACAACCGAAGTACCAATAGCGCCTTTGTAACTGTGGTTGCCACCTAAAGCATTTTCGGCGGCAATTCGTCCCTGACGATTTGCCGGACCGGCTAGCGGAATACGTACTTTTTTGCCATTTACCCGATGCTCGATTTCAACCATATCACCGGCAGCGAAAATATCGGAGTCGGAAGTTTGAAGTTTGTCGTTTACCAATAAACCACCAGCTTCACCAATGGCTAATCCAGCATCTTTTGCCAGTTGCAAAGTAGGACGCACTCCGATTGAAAGTAAAACCATATCGGCATCCAACGTTTTCCCGTTATCCAATTCAACCGAATTGGCATTTATTTTTGTAACGGCAGTTTCGGTATGAACACCAACTCCAAAAGCCTTTAACTCGCGAGTTATAAAACCTGCAATTTCGCCTTCCATGATGGACATAACATGCTGCATTTTTTCAACCACATGTACTTTCAACCCTCTTTTTACAAGGGCTTCAACCATTTCGAGGCCAATGAAACCACCTCCCACAACAACAGCTGTTTTTGGTTCCTTGGTTTTTAAGTGATTATCAATTTTATCCATGTCATCCAGTGTCCACAAACTAAAAACATGGTCAGAATTTCCACCTTGCAGATCAGGTTGGATCGGCCGTCCACCTTGTGCCAAAATCAATTTTGTGTATTCAAATGTCTTTTTTAAACCATCGCGGCTATCGACAGTTTGTACCGAGCGAGTATCTTTTTGAATGTCGGTAACAACCGTATTTGTATAAACATCAACATTATATTGTTCCTTAAAACTTTCAGGGCTTTGCAAAATCAGTTTCGAACGACTGTCGATATCGCCTGCAATGTAGTAGGGTAAACCACAGTTGGCAAATGAAATATCAGGTCCGGCCTCAAGCATTGTAATTTGTGCATCGGGAGATAAACGGCGTGCTTTGGCGGCGGCTGTAGCTCCTGCAGCAACACCTCCAATGATAAGTATTTTTTCCATATTATTATTCATTTTGAAATCTTATTAACTTCATTTTTGTTTGTCATATACATATATCTATATATTTCGATACAAAAATAAATAACTTTTTCATAAGTGACTGAAAAGTGAGTCAAATGTTAAGTTAATGTTTTAACAGTGGAAGCTATTGAAAGCTTCATTTTGAGTGAAACTCCAACTTTCTTTCTCCTGCAAGTGAACCCGAAATTAATTGTTAGCAATTCTTGTAAAGAGAATATAATTCATTATTTTAATCGAATATTTTAATCGCATTATGTATAAGCTATTGTTTTTCATAACGCTTCTGTTATTGTCGTTGGCAAGTCTGAGTCAAATAAAAAATATTGGGATTCCTGACATTGAAAATTATTCCAAATCAGTATACAACGCAGGCACCCAGAACTGGGGAATTGCTCAGGATGAAAATGGTTTTATGTATTTTGCCAATAACAACGGACTACTTCGTTTCAATGGAAACCATTGGGAAATTCTTGATACAAAAATTCCATTACCTGTACGTTCTGTATACGTAGATTCACATAATCGCATCTTTGTAGGTTTGATTGACAATTTTGGAATTTTGGAATTAAACAACGCCGGGAAATATGAATTTCGGAGCCTTCGCCACATGCTTGGCGAATCTGTTGGATTTTCTGATGTTTGGAGAATTCATGAAATAGATCAGGGTATTGTTTTCCAGTCATTTGAGAAACTTTTTATTTTCAATGGGGATAGTATTAAAGTATACAGTCCTAATGAAAAATACCGCTTTTCATTTCACGTTAACGGGCGCTTTTTAATCCAGGAACATGGGTTAGGACTTTATCAATTTGTTAATGATGCTTTTGAAAAAGTATCCTGGGCAGACCCTCTAATTAATGATGATATTCTGTGTATTCGGAATTTAGATGAAAACATCCTGCTAATTGGCACAGTTGGCGGGTTTTTTAAATATGAAAATGAAAAGCTCGTAAAATGGGAATGCCCGGTAAATGATTTTATTAAAACCAATAAGCTTTTTAGCGCAGTCTCTATTGACGGGAACTATTTTGCTTTTGGCACTATCTTAAATGGTTTGGTAATTTCTGATAATAAAGGAAATATTATACAACACCTAAACAAGGGAAATGGCCTTCAAAACAATACATTACTTAGTCTCTTTTATGATAAAGACAGGAATTTATGGCTCGGCCTTGACAACGGAATCGATTATGTGGATATCAATTCGCCAATAACATATATTTCAGAAGGAGGGAAAATCGGGACAGGATATTGTTGTATTATTTACAATGACATGTTGTATTTGGGCACCAATCAGGGCCTTTTTGTTAAACGTTTCAGTACTTTTTCAAAAAATAATGAAAGTTTCAAACTGATTCAAAATACTGAAGGACAGGTTTGGTCCCTTTCAGTATTTAATAAACAACTCATCTGTGGACATAATCTCGGAACATTTATTATCAATAATGATAAAGCAACGAAAATCAGCAATGTGCCGGGGGCGTGGAAATTTATACAAGCGAAAAACGATTCAAATACTTTAATTGGTGGATTCTATTCGGGGCTCGCTATCTTCAAGTATGGAACAAATGGATGGAAATTTCATAAAAAGCTTGACGGGTTTAGTGAATCCATCCGTTATATTGTTGCTGATGAAAATAATTTTCTATGGATAAGTCATGGTTCGAAAGGTATTTTTAAAATAACTCTGGACAAACATTATGACAGTATTATAGATTATAAATTATACGACCAAGCCTCGGGACTTCCATCAAATGAACAAAATATTGTGTTTTTATTCAAGGGTAAGATTTATAGTTCAACAATTGATGAAATATATGAATACGATGTTTTGGATG
This sequence comes from Draconibacterium sp., assembly GCA_041596165.1. Taxonomy (GTDB): domain Bacteria; phylum Bacteroidota; class Bacteroidia; order Bacteroidales; family Prolixibacteraceae; genus Draconibacterium. The sequence goes on from JBFHJA010000022.1 coordinate 8,949, forward strand.
ATCGTTTTAAGAAATCGGCAGAAATTAATACACTGTTTGGAAGAATCGGCAGATTAAAAACCTTAAACACCGACGATGGGGAAAATCTATGGTTTATCGGAGAAAATGAATCAGGTGTTTTAAGACGGAATGAAGATTTAACCTACACCAAAATTTCGGCACCTTTCGAATCTTTGAAAGGAAAATTTGTAAATGAATTTGAATTTGTCTATCCCTACAACAACGACCATACCTTTTTTGCCATAGATAACGGTTTTGCGCATTACTCCACTCAATCTTCAAAATCCTACAATCAAAGCTTCAAGTCATTTATAACCAAAGTAGAACTTAATTATCTCGATTCTGTTGTAAATCCTCAAAAAATTAAAACCGGGACAATGTATAAATTTCCGTTTAAACATAATTCCTTTCGGTTTCATTATACTTCTCCGTTTTTTGAACACCTGTCGGAATTAAAGTTTAGTTACTTTATTGAAAATTATTCAGACAAATGGTCGGATTGGAATACAGCGAGTTACAAAGATTTTACAAATTTATGGGAAGGAGAATACATTTTTAAAGTGAAGGCAATGAATGTTTATGGAACAGAAAGTGAAGTCTCTGAATTTCAATTTACAATAAATCCTCCCTGGCACAGATCGAAAATTGCTTATTACGTTTATTTGCTGATTTTTATAATTCTGGTTTATTTACTTGTAAGGTTTATTTTATATCGAATGGATCTGGCAAAAAGAAGAGAAAAACTAAAACATGAAAACGAGCTCCGCAAACGGGAAGAAGAATTTCAACATCAAGCTTTAATTGCTGAAAAAGAAATTATACGACTCCGGAATGAGAAATTACAGGATGAGATGCTTTTTCGTGATAAGGAGCTGGCCAACCAAACCATGAATATCATTCAAAAAAATAAACTTTTAATGAAATTGAATGATGAGCTTCAGCGTATCCAAAACACTACAAACGATTCAACAATAATTACTAAACTGGTTTTGATCAAAAAGAGAATAAAAAAAGAGATAGACGATAAACAACAAAATAAAATATTTGAAACCTATTTTGACGAAGTGCATGAAGTTTTCTTCAAAAGATTACAAGAAAAATTCCCGCAACTTACTCCAAACGATTTGCGGTTATGTGCTTACATTAAAATGAATATTTCAACAAAAGAGATCTCAACATTATTAAATATTTCTTATCGTGGAGTTGAAATTAGTCGTTATCGCCTTCGTAAAAAACTTGAACTTCCACGTGAGATCAATTTATCCTCCTACCTCCTAAACATTTAATAATCTTTGCTTTATGTTGTAAAACATATTCACAGTTGAAGTAGATATTTAATCCTTTCCCATATCATAAATACCAAAATATCAGCGTTTTATTTCACGCCTGACGTATTTTTGATGTATTAGTTTTTTTTATGTGTTGTGTTTATGCAGAGCCAATTCTTTTTGAACCTTTCATTCTATATATGAACTTCGGTCACAGAATTTCAAAATTTAGTTAAATCAAAGTCAAATCTAAAATTCTATGAAAAAAATTATCTTTTTCTTTTTATGTATCCTATTGTCTATAGGAGTGTATAGTCAGGAAATCTCACTTAAAGGTGTGGTTACCTCGGCTGATGATGGACAGCCACTGCCAGGTGTAACGGTTGTGGTAAAGGGAACAACAAATGGTACTATTACTAATTTTGATGGTATATACCAGTTAAATGTTCCTTCCGATGCGACATTGCAATTTTCGTTTATTGGTATGAAAGGACAGGAACTCGCTGTAAATGGCCGGTCCGAAATTAATGTAGTTTTGGAAAACGCTGCATTCGACGTTGACGAAGTTGTTGTTGTTGGCTATGGTGTACAGAAGAAAAGCCTTGTTACAGGGGCAATTTCTAAAATTGGGGGCGATGAACTTAAAAAATCCGCAGACATGCGGGTAACACAAGCACTGCAAGGAAAAACAGCAGGAGTTGTAATTTCGGGTAATTCAGGACAGCCTGGCGATCAGGTTTCGGTTCGAATTCGTGGAATTGGAACAAACGGGGATGCTGAACCTTTGTATATTATTGATGGCCTGCCCATGAGTAGTTCCGGCACCGACTTTTTAAATTCAAATGATGTTGAATCAATTGAAGTTCTAAAAGATGCAGCATCAAGTGCAATTTACGGAGCCAGGGGCGCTAATGGGGTAATTTTAATTACCACAAAATCAGGTAAAAAAGGCGAGAAATTCTCAGTTACTTACGAAGGTTATTATGGTGTACAAAATCCCTGGAAAAAAATAAATGTGTTAAACTCCCAGGAATATTTAACACTTGTCAACGAAGCATCTGTTAATGGAAATGGTGCTTTACGGTTCACTCCTGAACAAATGGCAAGTTATACTGCTGATACCGACTGGCAGGACGAAATGTTTAATTACGATGCACCAAAACAAAATCATTCAATTTCATTTACCGGCGGGGGCGAAAAAACAAGTTACTCATCGTCGCTTAATTATTTTAAGCAGGAGGGTATTGTTGCCAAAGGGAAATCAGATTTTGAAAAATTTAGTTACCGTTTAAATACAATTTCCGAATTTGGTTTTTTAAAACTTGGTTCAAACATTAACCTGGTAAGGATTGGAAGCAAGGGTATTGCAACAAACGACCATTTTGGCAATGGTTTGGCGCAGGCATTAAATATGCCTCCAATTATTCCGGTTACAAACGAAGATGGTTCGTGGGCCACCCCAGAACAATTTGTGATTGGACTACAGGAAATTACAAACCCAACTGCTATTCTCGACCAACTAAACAGCGAAACGACTACAAGCAAGTTTGTTGGCGGCCTTTTTGCCGAAGTTGATTTTGGTAAAATAAGTACCAACTTAAAGGGACTTACTTTTAAATCAACCTATAGCGGAGAAATGGCCCTGGTTGATACAAGAGGCTATAATCCACTGTATTATATTGATGCTTTACACTTTACAGTTGACGATGAAGCATCGAGGTCGATGGATATTTGGTCGAGGTGGAACTTCGAAAACGTACTTACTTATGATAAAACAATTGATGATCATCATTTCACACTTATGGGTGGGATGACAGCTTTTAAAGATATGCACGACAATCTTTCGGGAAGCAAAAAAAGTGTCATTTTCGATGATTTTGAACATTCATACATCGACAATGCGACCGACCCGGAGAGTGTTAATGCAGGAGGTGGTTATAGCGAACACACAGTTGCATCGCTTTTTGGACGTATAAATTACGATCTTTTAGACAGGTATATGTTAACCGCTACTATGCGTCGTGATGGTTCGTCTCGTTTTGGTTCAGAAAATAAATACGGATATTTTCCTTCTGTATCAGCAGGTTGGGTTATTTCGAGAGAAAATTTTATGAGTAGCACTTCAGGTTTTATGGATCTCTTAAAATTAAGGGCAAGCTGGGGACAAAACGGTAACGAAAACATTGGTGATTTTGGTTACACTTCAATTATTGCTAACCAAAGCATTTACTATTTTGGCGATAGCAAAACCCAATACAATGGGGCACAACCCTCTAAAATTGCAAACCCATCGTTAAAATGGGAAACTTCGGAACAAACAAATTTCGGGGTTGATTTAACCACTTTAGATGGTGGACTAAGGGTAATTCTTGATTACTATGTGAAAAAAACCAAAGACTGGTTGGTTACAGCTCCCGTTCCGATGATGGTTGGAAACTCGGCACCTATTATTAATGGTGGAGAAGTAAAAAACTCGGGTATCGAAGCAGAATTTGCTTATAAAAATCAATTCAAGAAACTGGGATTTAATGCTTCAATCAATGGCGCGTACAATAAAAACGATGTACTCGATATTCAAAATTCCGAAAAACGCCTTCAAGGCGGCGGAGGTGGTTTTGGACAGGGGGATGTTTTATATGCCACAATCGGATCTCCAATGGGATATTTTAATGGATTGAAAACAGATGGTATTTTCCAAACAGCTGAAGAAATAGCAGCCTATGTTAATGCCGATGGTGTGATGCTTCAACCAAAAGCCAAACCTGGTGACATAAAATTTGTTGATTCAGATGGTGATGGTACGATTTCGCGCGACGATGATCGTGTGAATTTGGGATCTCCTTATCCTGATTTTACAGGTGGATTTAATCTGGCCCTTGATTATGCCGGTTTTGATTTTAGCATGTTTATTTATGCCGCATTGGGACAGGAAGTTTACGATGCTACAAGGCGTTACGACATGAACGAAGCAAATTACAGCGGAGAATGGTTAAACCGCTGGACAGGACCCGGAACTTCCAACGAATTCCCACGTGTTACATTTGTCGACGATAACGAAAACATGAGGACTGTCAGCGATTTCTTCGTTCACGACGGAAGTTTTGTACGCTTGAGAAATATGACTCTGGGTTATACTTTACCTAAAAAAGTTACGGATTACTTGAAACTGAATCACGTACGATTCTATGTTTCGGGCGAAAACCTTTTGACATTTACCCCTTACAAAGGTTACGATCCCGAAATTGGCGGTGGTGTATTTAGTAATGGTATCGACCATGGGATATATCCACAGGCACGTACAATTTTAGGTGGCGTTAATATAACATTCTAATATCAACTCAAAAAAATTAAAAAGATGAAAAACAAATTAATATATATTTTCAGCTTCATCATTATTGTGCTAATCAATGTTTCCTGTTCAGAAAACTTTTTGGAACTGGAACCTAAAACCGGCCAGGTTGAAGCAAACTATTATAAAAACGAGGAACAGGCATTTTTATCTGTTACTTCTGTTTACGATGCATATTCTGTACAAAACTGGCAATTTGTGCCAACTATGTCCGATATTTTTTCTGACGATGCTTTTTGCGGTGGCTCCAACATTAGCGATATGAGCCAATGGCAGGAAATGGAAATGTTTAAAATGGTACCGGAAAACGGAGCTGCTTCTGATTTATGGAATCGCTGTTACTCCGGAATTTACCGTGCCAATTTATACCTGCAAAAACAGGAAGAAGTGGAATGGACAACTTCCGGGTTAAAGGAAAGACTGGAAGCAGAAGTGTTATTTTTACGTGCCTATTTTTACTGGGATTTAGTACGTCATTACGGTTATACACCCCTTATTACAGAAGTTCTTCCATCAGTTGAAGATTACAAAAACCTGCCTCAGAATACACCTGATGAACTCTTCACTCAAATAGCAAGCGACTTGTTAAAAGCATCATCTGTATTACCTGTTGTACTTTCAAGTAACGAAAAAGGACGTATTTCAAAAGGTGCTGTTGATGCATTGATTGCACGTATTTACTTGTATCACGAAGGATTTGCAAAACCAGTATTGGGAGTTTCAGCATGGAGTAACGGCTCAACCACAATCGATAAAAACTATGCAAAAGGCTTGCTTGAAGGGATTATTTCGAGCAATGCATATATGTTGATTTCCGATTATAATCAACTTTGGAGCTGGGACAATCAAAACAACAATGAAGCAATTCTTGAAATCCAGTATTCCGACAAAGCCAAATCAGGCGACTGGGGTGGGTGGAACATTAACGGAAACTTTTCGTGCGTGTGGTTAGGTGTCAGGAATCCGGTTGGCGATAATGGTTCATTGTTCCCGGGCTGGTCTTTTGCTGTTCCTACCTGGAGCCTTGCCAATGAATTTGAAGCTGGAGACCCAAGAAAAGATGCAACAATTTATGATGCGGAAGTTAAATTGAACGACTACACAAGGGCTTTCATGAATACAGGTTATTTCAACAAAAAATACATGGCGCTTAATGCATACATTGGTTCCGGCGGCGATGCCAGCCATAATTTTCCTCGCAATTTTGTTGATATCCGATATGCTGATGTTTTGTTGATGGCTGCCGAGTTAAATCTCGATAGCGACGCCACAAAAGCAAAGAATTATCTTAACCAGGTCCGTACCCGGGCTTTAGGTGCCGGAGCTGCCCTGACAACTGTTACTTTGGACAATATTTACCATGAACGCCGTGTTGAATTTGGTGGCGAAGGGCTCAGAAAATGGGATTTGTTGCGCAGGGGCAATACTTATGCAGCAGAAAAAATCAATGCAAGTTTTAATGTACCTGCAAATGTCCCTAATCCTTCTCATTTCGTTGTCCGCACATTTAAAGCCGATACCTGGGGCATGTTCCCTATTCCGGCCAGCGAGATAAGAAATACAAATGAAGGCGTATTGAAACAATATGTTCCTGCATATCAATAAACTGAAGTATTAATAGTAGAACGATTAATAAGAATAAAATGAAGAATAAAATATATTTCAATATAGTTGGGTTACTGGCACTGATAGTTTTATTTGGTTGCAACCCATATATGGACGAAAATCCTGACTCAGGATTAGTTTTAGCACCCGATGCAAGTGAAATGGATTTTTCCATCACAAAGGGAGCCGATGATTTCCATTATAAAATTGAGCTAACAAGCCCCACGCTAACAGGTATTTATGCGGTAGAATTTGATTTGGGGAATGGTTCTGTTATAAAAGAAAAATCAACCGTAGCCTATTACCCGCTACCTGATGCTTATACGATTAAAATGACAATTATTACCAATGGTGGAAGTAACAGCATTACAAAGGTTCATACAACAACTTTAACCGACTATTCCATCTTCACCGATGCCAAATATGTCGCACTTACCGGAGGGGTTGATAATTCAGCAGGAAAAACATGGATGGTCGATGCAGCCTCAAAAGGCCATTTCGGTGTTGGAAGTACAGGCAGCGATGGTTTGGAATGGTGGTCTGCCGATCCTTTTGTTAAATCAGGAACAGGTGCCTATGATGATGAGTTGAATTTCAAACTAAACGGTTTTGCTGTAACGTATAATAATTTTGGAGTCAGCTATGTAAAAGGTTACATGAAAGACGACCCAAAACTGGCAACTACATACCGCAACCCACGCTTGAACAAGGACGACTATGATGTTGATTATACAACCCCTGTTTCAGGTTCGTGGGCAATAACTGAAAAAAGCGATGGTTTTTATTTGCAATTAATCGGAAGTAAACCAATATTCCCAGGCCTCGATGTTGGTGCTTTGAACAACGAATACAAAATTGTAAACATTTCTGAAAACTTACTGGAACTTACCTGTTTCAGTGCGTATGAGAACTGGACCAAATGGCATTTTCAATTGATACCTAAAGGGTATGTAAAACCAAGCATAGAATGGAGTACTTCAGTAACCAAAGGGACAGAAACAAACGGGTACGACGTAAAACTGAACGTTACCAATATTCCCGTCGGTCAATCTATTGAGAAATTTGTAGTCGATTTTGGCGATGGAAATGTGGTTGAAACAAAAGACAAAAACGAGGTGATTTCAGGTACTTATATGAGGGCAGGAACATACATGGTAACGGTTACAGCTGTTACTTCATTAGGCGATTTGGTTAAAACTGAAACGGTTGTGGTTGCTAACCACCATCCTGATTATGTAGAATTTATTTTGAATGAAATAGTAATGTATAACGATTTTAGCGAAGTTACTATGGCTCCGGTTAACGGCCAGGATTGTTTGGTTGCAATCGACGATAATCCCGACAGATCCTATCCGAACAAAAGTGCAAAAGTTGCATTTTATTCAAAAACAAATCAGCAATGGGCCAATGCAAACATGGAACTTCCTTCAGGATATAGGTTTGATTTAAGACAGAAGTCGGTTTTTAAAATGAAAGTTTATGGGAATGCCGGTGATATTGTTCTGTTAAAACTTGAAAATACCGATAAAGGTGGCAATGCATGGCAAACCGGAACATACGATGTTTTATACACCATTCAGAAAGATAATACATGGGAAATGGCTGAATTCGATATGAGCGGTGTTGGCTCGGGCTGGGACTGGACTGGCGACCAATTCACCAGCAATGTTGTAACCGATGACAGATTTAACCATGGATTTTATAATGTTGTCCGAATAATGTTAAATCCGGGGGTTGGTGATGAAACTCACGAATTTTATTTCGATGAATTGGCAGGTCCTCATGTTGAGGGTATCAAATCTGCTAATATCAATAAATAGTTTAGTTAGATAAAAAAGGGGAGTTTCATTTTTACTCCCCTTTATTTTAACTTTTTCATTTTCTAATGACATATTTCTAAATACCGATAATGGTATGAATGTAAAAAATCTGACAGTAATTGTTTTGCTTATAATTTCTTTGGCAACAAAATTAAATGCCCAGGGTTTTTTACATGCCGATGGTAAAAACATTGTCAACGGAAACGGCGCGAATGTCATCCTAAAAGGAATAGGAACAGGAAACTGGATGTTGATGGAAGGTTATATGATGAAAACAGAAGGTGTTGCAGGAACTCAGCATGAATTTGAGGCAAAACTTACTGAAACAATTGGCGTGGAAAAAACAAAAACATTTTTTAATACCTGGCTCGTAAATCATTTTACAAAAACCGATGTTGATTCGATGAAAGCCTGGGGTTTTAACAGTGTGCGTGTTGCCATGCACTACAAATGGTTCACGCTGCCCATAGAACAGGAACCCTTCGCAGGCAATAATACATGGGTTTTAACAGGGTTTAAAATGATTGACAATCTCCTGGATTGGTGCGAAGCCAATGAAATGTACCTGATTCTCGACTTACACGCTGCACCGGGAGGTCAGGGGAAAAATGCCGATATTTCGGATTACGACCCAACCAAACCCTCGCTCTGGGAAAGCCAGGCAAACAAAGATAAAACTGTGGCCTTGTGGAAACAATTGGCTTCAAGATATAGCAACGAACCCTGGATTGGTGGATATGATTTAATAAACGAAACCAACTGGACTTTCCCTGAAGGGAACAATTCGCAAATGCGCCAGCTTTATGGCCGAATCACTGATGCAATCCGCGAAGTGGACAAAAACCACATTATTTTTATTGAAGGGAATAGTTTTGCCAACGACCATTCGGGCCTAACACCTCCCTGGGGCGATAATCTCGTTTATAGTTTTCACAAATACTGGAGCGGAACCTCGTCAAATGATTTAGACTGGATTATTTCACTGAGAAATACGCATAATGTACCGCTTTGGATGGGCGAATCGGGGGAAAACTCAAATACCTGGTTTACCGATTTCATTGCCACCTGCGAAACAAATAACATTGGTTGGTCGTGGTGGCCGGTAAAAAAGAATGGCATCAACAATGTTTTGAATGTAACCTTAAACAAGGATTATGACAACCTTGTAAAATACTGGAAAGGCGAAATATCTGTCGCACCTTCGGCAGAAAATGCATACAAGGCAGTTATGCAATGGGCTGAAAACCACAAAATAAAAAACTGCAGGGTTCAGTACGACGTGATTGATGCAATGATGCGGCAACCACATACCAATTCAGTTCTTCCCTACAAACTTCATAAACTTACCAACCCCATTTTCTTTAGTGACTTCGATTTGGGAAAAAACGGATTTGCCTATTCCGATATCGATGTAGCCTATTACGGAGGAAACTGGACGGCCTGGAATACGGGTTGGGAACTTCGAAACGATGGCGTGGATATTGAAAAATGCCAGGATTCGGAAGATATCACAAACGGTTTTAATGTTGGATGGACCAATACCGATGAATGGATGCAATATTCACTCGAAACCGATTCAACAGCAATTTATAAACTTATTGTACGCCATGCATCAGGTGCAGGTGGTTCAAAATTCCATATCGAAGTAAATGGGGCCAAAGTAACAGGCGAATTAAGTTTGCCTTCAACCGGTGGATGGCAAAAATGGCAAACTGCAAGCTTCGAAAATATTGTTGTTCCGGCGGGAAAAGTTCGAATTAAATATGTAATCGATAAAGAAGGCTCAAATCTGAGTTATTTCAATTTTGCCGAACCAAAATCAGCCAATAGCATTGAATTCAAAGCACTTGCCGCTAAAACTTCAACAGACGGCTCCGAGGTCAATATCATTTTAAACAAAGAAATTTCAAGTTCCGAAGCCGAAATTCAACTCAGCCAGTTTGCCTTAAAAGTTGACGGAGCTTCTGCCAATATTATTTCTGTTGGCAAAGATTCAACTTCATCAAACATTCTGATTTTAAAATTCAACACAAAAGTTCATTCTGATAACCTCATCACTGTTTCATACGATGGAAATTCAGTAAAATCAGGGTCGCAAAATTTACGCTCGTTTTTAAACCTTGAAGTTGAGAATAACACACCGCTTACACATTTGATTCCGGGAAAAATTCAGGCTGAAGATTTTTACTTTAACAACGGTCTTTCGTTGGAAGACTGTACCGACCAATTTGGTGGAAAAAATACAGGATATGCTGCTCCGGGCGAATATCTGGATTACAAAGTTCATGTTACAAGAACAGGTATTTACAATTTGAATTACAGGGTAGCGACAGAAAATACAACTGCCGGTGTTATTTTTCAGGTTGGCGATGGGCAAACCTTTGCTCCGGTTGATACATTTATGTTTTCCGGTACGGGAGGCTGGCAGAATTGGCAAACCCAGTCAACAGAAGTTTGGCTCGAAGAAGGCTATTATTTTATCAGGATTCTCATTAAACAAGGCGAACACAATTTAAACTGGTTCAATCTTGATTTGCTAACCACTTCAAAAAAAGTTGGCATTCAAACAGAAATTAAGATTTACCCAAATCCGGCCAAAGAAATTCTGCATGTCGGGTTTTCAAATGGAATTTCAAAAAATTATCGGGTTGAGTTAATTACGATGCAGGGAACTGTAATTAAACGTTTGCAAAAAGATTCAACAAATAAAATCAGTATTGATTTAAATGCTGTTCCCAACGGTTCCTATTTATTGAAAGTGTCAGACTTTGATGAATCGTTTGTGAAAAAATTAGTTATAAACAAATAAAAATATTTCCGATGCGAAACACAGAAACAATCAAAACAAAACAAACCCTTGCCTCCTTAATTCTGCTTTTCGGCATCCTGTTTTTCTTTGGTTGCGGCGGCGATGAGGAAATTGAAAACACGGTTACCGCCGATTTCAGTTTTGAGTTTATTAATGAGAACAATGTACGGTTTACAAATAAATCAGTAGGCGAATACCACATTTCAAACTGGGATTTCGGGAATAACCAAACTGCCACAACAACCGAAAGAAACAAGCAATATGAAGTTTACTTTCCC
>JBFHJA010000023.1:0-19942 GCA_041596165.1 Draconibacterium sp.
ATTGGTGGAATTATTGATGGTTGCCCGGCCGGACTTGAATTGGATATATCTCAGATTCAAAATGATTTGGCACGAAGAAAACCCGGGCAATCGAAAATTACAACTCAAAGACAAGAATCCGATCAGGTCGAATTTCTATCAGGTATATTTGAAGGTAAAACTCAAGGCACACCGATAGCTTTTGCAATTTGGAATAAGGATCAGCACTCAAATGATTACAACGATTTGAAAGATGTTTTTAGGCCATCGCATGCTGATTTTACCTATATTCAGAAATACGGTACCCGGGATTATCGGGGCGGTGGACGCTCTTCTGCGCGCGAAACAATTGCACGTGTAGTTGCAGGGGCAATAGCAAAACAAATTCTAACTAAAGTTGGAGTTAATATACAGGCTTTTGTATCGCAGGTTGGTGAAATTAAACTCGAAAAGCCATACACAGAACTTGATCTTTCAAAAACGGAAGACAATATTGTGAGGTGCCCTGATGGGGAAGTTGCAGAAAAAATGATCTCCCGAATTATGGCTGCCGGTAATGACCACGACACTGTTGGCGGTGTTATTACAGGTGTTGCCAAAGGTGTTCCAACAGGATGGGGAGAACCCGTTTTTAATAAACTTCACGCTGATCTTGGATTTGCAATGCTTGGAATAAATGCTGTGAAAGGCTTTGAATATGGCTCTGGTTTTGATGGTACAAAATTAAGCGGTTCTCAGCACAACGATGTTTTTATTCAAACCGAAAATGGAGTGCGTACAAAAACAAACAATTCGGGCGGCATTCAGGGTGGCATTTCAAACGGTGAGGATATCTATTTTAATGTGGCCTTCAAACCAATTGCCACATTGTTAAAAGAACAAAAAACAGTTGATATAAATAAAAACGAAATAACAATTAACCCCAAAGGAAGGCACGATCCATGCGTATTACCTCGCGCAGTTCCAATAGTGGAAGCTATGGCAGCCTTGGTACTTGTTGATCATTATTTGTTAAATAAATTAAACTCAATTTAAAATGCCTAGAAAAAAACGTTTCAGAAGAATTCAGGTACCCCCGGTTATTAAGGGAATGTCAGTATTTGGCGTTAGAGGAAGGAAATCAAATGAAGTTATTCTTCATCTTGAGGAGTATGAAGCAATCAGGTTACTTGATTATCAGAATCTGACGCAGGAAGAAGCTGCTGTTTTCATGGATGTTTCGAGACCTACTTTAACTCGTATTTATGAGGAAGCCCGAAATAAGGTTGCAACAGCTTTTGTGGAAGGACGAGATTTACTTTTTCGGGGCGGAGACATTTATTTCGATAAAAACTGGTATAAATGTAATTCTTGCCAGGCAAGTTTCAGCGACTACTCCGATAAGGTTTCCAATTGTCCTGTATGTAATTCAGAGGATTTAATTTCTTTGAACGACTTCTACACAAAATAAATTTATTCAGGTTTTATATAAAAAAAGCCACCGGGTCATTACCCGGTGGCACCCAATTAAGTTGTGATAAAACCAGAGCCTAGCACACTAGGTGGTGCAATTTACGGCTTTTTTTATATCCAAGTCAATAGTCGAAAGTAATTTAGTTGTTAGTTATTTATGTTTATTAGGGATTTTTAACAACTCATAATCTTTATCTTGGATTGTATCGTTTTAATCATTTGTAAATATTATACAAGCATCTAACTGATTTGTCATCTCGTTTTATGATAAGTTACAGAAAAGTTGGAAATTCATTTTTTTTATATTTACAGCTAAAATTTAAATAATGAAAATTCGAAAACTCCTTAGAATTTTACATCGTGATTTTGGCTATTTCATCGTTGGTATGACTATCGTTTATGCGCTTTCAGGCATTTATTTAAACCACCGTCATGATTTCAACCCCGATTACAAAATATTTATTACCGATTTTAAAGTTGATTTACCGGATAATCCTGAATTAACAGCAAAAGATATTAAAACTGCCCTGGAATCGGTTGATGATGTGGTTGTTTACAAGAAACATTATTTGAACAACGATGGATTTATTAAGGTATTTATTGAAAATGGTGAGGCAGTGATTGATCCCGAAACAGGAAAAGGTACAATGCAATATTTGCAAAAACGACCATTTATATTCTCAATCAATAAATTGCATCGCGCAACTTTAGGTTCTGTTTGGAAGTGGGTGAGCGATATAATGGCCGTTATCCTGGTTTTTGTCGCAGTTTCAGGTTTGTTTCTTTTAAAGGGAAGACGTGGTTTTAACCGCTGGGGTTGGTGGTTAATGACTGCCGGAATTGTTGTACCTTTGGTCTTTGCATTGATTTACATTTAATTTTTAATTGAACAGATATGAAAAAACTAGCATTATTTAGTATTGTAACACTTCTGTTTTTTGCTTGTGGAAACCAAAGTAAAAATCAACAGAAAACTGATGAGCAACCTGCTCAGATTGTGGTTTTGACAGTTGATGAGTTAATGCAAAATGCGGCAGAAATGGCCGATAAAGAGATAATTGTAAAAGGAACTGTGATGCATGTTTGTAAACAGGGAGGTGCCCGATGTTTTTTGATGGGAAGCAATGAAGATATAAATATCCGTGTTGAAGCTGGTGAAAAGATTGGTGCTTTTTCGCAGGAACAAATGGGCAGCGAACTTGAAATTGCAGGTATTTTGAAAGTAGTTAAAACCGAAGCCGATGCGCATAACCCTGGAAAAGAACATGGGGAAGGTGAAACCGAGGAGGCCGGCCATGCAGAGGAGAATGACGTGGATACGGAAAATGCACACCGAATTATCGCTGAATCACTGGAAGCCTCGGAACTAGTATATTTTATTGAAGGATTAACTGTAAAAGAGATTGTTGTAGAAACAAAGAAATAAAAAAGGGGATTTTAAAATCCCCTTTTTTATTTCTTGTCGTCAGGTACAAAAAGCAACGATACTGAATTGACACAATGTCGAGTGTTTTTATTCGTAAATCCTTCACCATAAAAAACATGGCCCAAATGACCGCCGCAATTGTTACAGGTTATTTCTGTTCGTCGTCCGTCGGCATCAAGTGTTTTGGTGACTGCGCCTTTAATTTCATCGTCAAAACTCGGCCAGCCGCAATCTGAATCAAATTTGTCATTCGATTTGTAAAGTGCAGTGCCACAACGTTTACACGTATAAGTGCCTTTGCCTTTAAATTCAGTATATTCACCAGTAAACGGGCGTTCAGTGCCTTTGTCGACAATTACATATTTTTCAAAATCTGTCAACTTTCTGTATTCAGTTTTTTCTCCCAATTTACCCTCCTTCTTTTTTTCCTGTGCGCTCAGGGTTAAACCAAAGCACATTGTTAATATCACTATAACTGTTTTCATGGAATTGTAAACAAACAAAATCCTACTATGGTTTACCCAAAATTCTTAAAGAATGCTAATTCCTATTCCGGGCAAGCTGTTCAGTGTAATTTTCCCGTCAACAATTTTTATACCTTCATATAGATCATTGCTGATTAAAAGGTTTCCATCCAAATCGGCCCAGGTTGCCAACGGTGAAAGTTGTGCCGCAGCCGATATGGCGCATGAAGTTTCTGTCATGCAACCAATCATCACCTTCATATTGTTTGCCCGTGCTAAGGTCATCATCTTGTGTGCTTCACGCATCCCAGTGCATTTCATCAATTTTATGTTGATGCCCGAATAAACACCCAATGTATTTTTAACATCCAAAAGTCGCTGAACTGCTTCATCAGCAATTATTGGTAACGGCGAGTTTTGCGTGAGCCAGGCAATATCCTCTGGTTTATCCTTTGGCATGGGTTGCTCCACGTATTCAACTCCTTTTTCTTTTAACCAGAAAACCATGTCGAGCGCTTCCTTTTTATTTTTCCAGCCTTGATTAACATCAACACAAAGCGGCACATCGGAAACATTCCTAATGGATTCGATCATCTCTTTATCTGAGTCCCTGCCCAGTTTTACTTTTAATATTTTGAATCCTGCTGCCTCTTTTACTTTTTGTTTTACAACTTCCGGTGTGTCAATACCAATGGTAAATGAAGTTACCGGTGTATTTTCAGCTGAAAAACCCCATATTTTGAACCATGGCTGCCCTAGTAGTTTACCCACCAAATCATGCAGCGCGATATCAACCGATGCTTTTGCCGCTGTGTTTCCGGGAGCTGATTGATCGACATATTCAAGGATTTCATCCATTCTGAATGGATCGTTAAATTGCTGAAGATTTAAGGCGGATAAAAATTTTGTTGCCGATTCCTGTGATTCCCCCAGATATGGCGGCATTGAAGCTTCTCCATATCCTGTTAAACCTTCAAATTCAATTTTTACAAGCATAACTGGCGTTATACTTCGCGAACTGCCGGCAAGTGTAAATACATGCTTTAACTGAAGATTATATGGCTCAAAACTTAATTTCAACCCCATTTTTGGTAGATTTCCTTTTTTCATATTTGAGTAAATGTTTTGTGGTAAAACTATACCGCCCAATGTTACCAAAGTTGTGTTCTTTATAAAATTCCTTCGATTAAATTTTATCATAAAAATTTCTTTAATTGGTTATTGGATACATTAAACCCGGAATATTGAACCTTTAACTCAATACCACGGGTGGTTTTTAATTGTTTGAATATTATTTGTGTTTTCAAATCCGATTATTCTTTTTGTTCCTATAAAACTACTTTTTCTGTATTCCGAAAAGATACTGCTCCCCGGGTCAAAACTGTTTTGTTTAATTTTTCCTGATGCATGTATAAACTCAGTTTTTCCAAATGAAAAGGCCACATGAGTAACTTTCTCTGTTAGTTTGTCCGTTTGTTTTTGTCCGAAAAAAAGCAAATCGCCGATTTGTAAATTGCTAAAGTTCTTTTCAAATTCAACCTTTTCGCCTTGTTTTATTTGCAGTGAAGCATCGCGGGCGAGAATTATCCCATTCATAAAATAAATTGTTTTTACAAAACCGCTGCAATCCATGGCACGGGCAGAAGTCCCTCCCCACAAATAAGGTCGGCCAATGAATTGTTTTGCCAATTGTAATATTCGAGTTGAATCGCACCTGACTGTATTTTTAAAATCTTCAAAATCAACCCAGCTTGAAGATGCTGCATAGCCAATTCTTCCGTCAGGTAATTTTAATTTTATGGCTTTTTGATTTCTTTCTGCTACTTCCAGAATATTTCCCATCGTTATGTCGGAAACTGGGATTTCAAAATCTTCATTTTCAAAAATAATTCCATTGTCTCCAGTAAAAATCACTCTTTCTGAATTTTTCCAATTATCAAATTGCGCTTCTGTAACCGGAAGAACTCCCTCTGAATCAACCCACGAAATATAATTGTCAGGTGTTTGAATCAGCAGCCAACTGTTTTCAATTTTAAGGATTTTTACCGGTGTTCCCATTAACGCTTGTGTGGCAAGTTCGGCTGAATGGTATGGCTTAGAACGTAAATTGGCAACCGACAGATTTATCAAACCGAAAGTTTTATTCCCAACAGTTGAGTCAGGTAACAGGTTGATTTTATCTTCAATTTTGAAGTTATTAAACAGTGAAAGTAATTTATTTTTTAACTCGGGCTGGTCGGTTTCACCGGTTAGAATTAGATTGCCGTTCTCATAATTTGTTTCAATTTCGAAAATTGTTTCTCTGTTGTCGATTTTGTTTTCCTCGCGAAACGCTGTCATTAATTTGTTCGCTTCGTCTTGTTTGTTTGTACCGCATGCTAAAACAAAAAGGGATAAAAAAATGAAAATCGTTGTTTTTATATTCATCATTATTTAATTCAAATAGTTAATATCCAAATGGTAATCCCATTGATCGAAATAAATGTTTCCACCTTTCCATTCCAATTCTCCCCGCTGGAAATCAATTGGTTCGCTGCGGAAGAATTGCTTTTTCGGTTCCAGCTCAAAACTAAAATCATCATTAATTATCAAACGGAATTCATCAATTCCCGAAATGTAAAATTCTTTTACATGTTGATTTTCTGAATTTTGTAAACCAAACGATTGGTCGAGCGGAACCCAGCCGACACCTTCATAATACACTTCGCACCAGTCGTGCAAATTCAGTTCTCCGGGATGAAGCATCCACCCACTTTGCCATTTACACGGAATGCCGGCACAACGTGCCAAGGACATAAAAAGAAGAGTTTTCATTCCGCAATCGCCGTGCCGGTTGGTAAGTACATATTCGGGGATGCACTCAAATGTTGAATATTCAAGTGCCGATGCCCAGGTAATATTTTTGTTGATCCAATAATAAATGGATTTTACTTTTTCGTAAGGATTTGAATTGTTTGCTGTAAGTTCTTTTGCCAATAGGTTTATTTCATCAGAAAATACAATATGTGGCAGTCGTTCAGCAGTGAATTTTTTATAAACTGCTGAGTTGATATCGTACTGTTTTATTTTACTTGGTTCAAGGTTGAAATATTGGGCGGAGGTTTCAAATTCAGCAGAATATTTAAAAATTGTTGGTTTTCCGGCTTCGGTAAATTTTTCGAAATACAAACTGCGCTGAAGATTATTATTGTTTGCCAAATCGTAGGTTTCTGAATTTACTTCAATCAATTTCACATTTTTTTGTCGGGGCAATGATTCTCGTGGAAATGGCATCCAACATTTTACAATTTCACCCGCCGGAATTGCATCTTGTTTCAATGTGATAGAGAAATCGATCCTGTATTTTTGAGATTTTTCTGTTAAGTTAAAACCAGAATTAGCTAAATTAATTAGAACTGAAGTATGTTGAAAGCAAAAATCATCAAGAGAATCAACTGTTTCGCCTTCTTTTTTTTCTTTTATTTTTTTTGCGACAGAATCTAAACGGAAAAGGTTGCTTACCGCATTTTTGAAATATCTTCTTTCCCCGTTAATAAGTTTCATTTCCAGCGAATTTTCTTTTTCCCACCGGCGGAGTTGTTCGTT
The DNA here is from genome assembly GCA_041596165.1 of Draconibacterium sp. Classification (GTDB taxonomy): domain Bacteria; phylum Bacteroidota; class Bacteroidia; order Bacteroidales; family Prolixibacteraceae; genus Draconibacterium. The sequence continues at coordinate 6,907 of JBFHJA010000023.1, forward strand.
TGAAACGGAAGGAAACCAAGGATTCAATTCGTTTTTAATTTGAGAGTCGTCTTTTGAAAAATCCAATTGAATCCGTTCAATTTTGGCTTCAATAATTTCAATTTCAGGAGTGTAGTTTTTGTGCTTATCAGATGATTTAATTTTTTCAATGATTTGTGTTGCCAAGCTAAAATTACCAAGTTCAAATTGTTGCTTTAATTCCTCCAAATCATTTTGCTTTTTTGAACAATTCAATAAACTAAAAATGATAAAACAGAAAAGTAGAAAATGAAATAGTGCTTTCATTTTTTATTTGATTTTGTTTCTATCCAGTGCCGCTCTGTATTTTGCTGCATTTCGGTTGTGTTCGGTTAAAGTAGCAGCGAAATTGTGATACCCCGAGAAATCTTCTTTGGCGCACATGTAGTAGTATTTGTTTTTCTCGAAGTTCAGCACTGCATCAAGCGCTGAGGTTTCTGGAAAGTTTATGGGACCAGGCGGCAAACCTACATTTTTGTATGTGTTGTATGGCGAATCGATTTCAAGATGAATGTTTAATATACGTTTTAGAGTAAAATCACCAACAGCAAATTTCACGGTTGGGTCGGCTTGCAAAAACATTCCCCTGTTCAATCGGTTTATGTAAAGTCCGGCAATGGTTTTCAACTCTTCGTTTTTAGCCGTTTCCGCCTGAACTATTGATGCAAGAGTTGTTACTTCCACAGGGCTTAGGTTTATTTCTTCCGCCTTTTTTTTGCGTTCATCGTTCCAAAACCTGTCATATTCCAGTTTCATCCTTTCAGCAAATTCTTTCGCTGAAGTAGTCCAGTAAAACTCGTAAGTATCCGGAATAAACATGGCGGTGTATGTTTGCTGAGTAAACCCAAAATCTTTCATTTGAGTGGTGTCAGCAAACAAATTTAGTATTGAAACTGAGTCGGTTTGCAAGTATTGACTCACTTTTGCTGCAAGGTCTTCCTTTGTGCGTACGTTGTGAAAGGTTAAATTTAAGGGAGTTTGCAAACCGCCTTTCAGCATGTTTACAATAAGGTTCGTGTTCATTCCTTTTTTTAAAAGGTATCGACCGGTTTTGACTGATTTGCTGTAGTTTTTCTTTTTCGAAACCCAATTAAAAGCTTTTAAACTGATAAGGGCATTATTGGTCGTTAAACTGTCGGTAACCTGTTTGTAGCTTGCATCTTTTGGAATGTACAGCACATATTCAGTATTTACATTTTCCCTGAAAACATATTGGTACAGTTGATAACCTCGAATACCGACAATGAGAAAGGCAACAGCAAAAAAAATGATTATAAATTTCCCTACTCGTGGGAACAGCATCAGTTTACTTTTTTTATCGATAGACATGTAAATAATATTTATTTGAGGTAAAAGTAGTGGATATTCGTTAAACGAAGATAATCTCTGTTTTAAATAAAGGGGTTTACATAAAATATTAAACTTCTTTTACCCAAAATTTCTAATTTTACACCCTCAAAAATAGAATACAAAAACTGAAATTATGCAAAAAGTAAATCTCGCGGAAAACATATATTATTTGGGTTTTAACGATCGTCGTACCAACTTGTTCGAAAATATATGGCCAATTCCACATGGCATTTCATATAATTCATATTTATTGGTTGACGACAAAATTGCGCTTGTTGACACTGTTGAACGATCTTTTATTGATGAATACCTCGATAATATTGAAGAGATTATTGGTGAAAAACCGGTTGATTATTTAATTATCAACCATATGGAACCAGATCATTCAGGAGCTTTGAAAGCATTGGTTCAGAAATATCCTAATATAATATTAGTTGGAAATAAGAAAACTTTCGGTTTTGTGGAAAACTTTTACATGACGCCTGAAAATGTTTTGATGGTTCATGATGATTTTGTTCTGGATTTGGGAAAGTTTAAAATTCAATTTCAAACCATACCAATGGTGCATTGGCCCGAAACAATGGTGGCTTTTGAAGAAACCAACAAAATACTGTTTACTGGCGATGCTTTTGGCAGTTACGGCACGCTTGACGGTGGGATTTTTGACGATGAAATAAACCTCGATTTTTACGAGATTGAAGTGATGCGTTACTTTACCAATATAGTTGGAAAATATTGTCCGCACACGCAACGCGCCATAAAAAAACTTGCACCGCTTGATTTTAAAATGATCGCTGCAACGCATGGTCCAGTTTGGCGTAACGATTTGGATTGGATTTTAACTCGTTACAATAAATGGAGTTCTTATGATTTGGATCGGGGAGTTGTAATTGTGTACGGTTCAATGTATGGAAACACGCAAAAAATGGCTGAAGTAATTGCCCGCAGAATTGCTGAACGTGGTATCAAAAACATAAGGGTTTATGATGCTTCGAAAACGCATTCGTCATACATTATCAACGATATTTTTAAATACAAAGGTTTTATTGTGGGAAGTGCTGCGTACAACAATGCACTTTTCCCAAATGTCGAAATCCTGCTTTCGACCATCGAACACATGGCGCCCAAAAACCATTATTTGGGGATTTTTGGTAATTACTCATGGAATGGCGGCGGTGTGAAAAATCTTCAGACTTTTGCTGAGAAAATTAAATGGGAAATGGTTTATCAGCCTATCGAAGAGAAAGGTGCACTAAAACCAGATAATACAGAGGAGCTTTTAAAACTTGCTGATGCAATGGCAGATAAACTTTTAATGGAATAACTAAAAAGGTTTTTAATTTTTCTTGCTAATTTTAGCAGCATTAATAATTATAAATAGAACCAAATGAACCTTTCAAGAAGAAGTTTTTTTGCAAAATCAGCAGTTGGAGCGGCAGCACTTGCCAGTATACCTTCAATTATTTCAGCCAGTATTCCCGGTAAAATTGAAAATAAGGGAAGTAAATATTCAATTTTTGGAAATGGAAGTACTGTCCTTTTTCAAGGCGATTCGATAACCGATGCAGGTAGAGACAAAGACAAAGAACTAGCAAATAATGCACGTTCATTTGGTTTTGGATATGCATTACTTGCTGCTTCGGCTTTGTTGAATGAATTACCGGGGAAAAACCTCACAATTTATAACCGTGGAATTAGTGGCAACAAAGTATTTCAGTTGGCCGACCGCTGGGAAAAAGACTGCCTTGATTTAAAACCCGAAATTTTGAGTATTCTAATTGGCGTGAACGATTACTGGCACAAACGAAATGGCCAATACGACGGGACTGTGGAAGTGTATGAAAACGACTACCGCAAATTATTGAAAACGACAAAAGAGAAATTGCCCAATGTAAAACTTGTAATTTGTGAACCATTTTACGTTTTAAACACTTCTGCCGTGGACGAAACATGGGCAAAACCGATGAAAGAATATCAAGCTTCTGCCAAAAAAATAGCAACTGAATTTGGTGCTTTGTGGGTGCCTTTTCAACAAGTTTTTGATGAGGCCATAAAACATGCACCAGCAACTTACTGGACCGGCGATGGTGTTCATCCTGCCATGCCCGGTGCACAATTAATGGCCGAGGCCTGGCTGAAAGTTGTAGGGTAGGGGAAAAAAGAAAAGGGGATAGTTGTCGTTTTGTTCTTGATGTCAAAAAACCTGATAAAAAGTTAACAATGAAAACAACTTTTAACTCATAACAAAGAAAGGCGCTCCTTGAACAGAAGCGCCTTTCTTATGAAATTATTTTTGCCGGTTATGCCAGCATTTCTTTTACCTGATTGTAAACATTCTCGCCATTAAAACCGAGTTTGTTATCTAAAACTGTATAGGGAGCTGAAAATCCAAATGATTCTAAACCCCATATTTTTCCGTTTTCGCCAACTAGTCCTTCAAGTGTTACAGGCAGTCCGGCTGTCATCCCAAATCGAGGAATTCCAATTGGCAAAACACTTGCCTGGTATTCTTTTGTTTGGTTTCTGAATAAACCTTCAGAAGGTACAGAAACAATCTGTACTTTTAAATTGTCTTTCTCTTTTAACAATTTAGCACCTTCAACGAGTGTTGCAACTTCAGAACCACTTGCAACAAGCACAACATCAGGTTTTCCTTCTGGTTTTGAAACAATATATGCTCCTTTTTCTGCCTGCAAAGCCGATTCAAAACGACTGCCTTCAACGGGTAAATTGGTAATGTTCTGGCGTGAAAGTATAAGAGCAGTTGGAGTGTTTGTATTCTCCAAAGCCATTTTCCATGCAACAGTTGTTTCGTTTGCATCTGCCGGGCGTAAAACCAAAGTACTGTTGTGGCCTTTGTGGTTTTTTAATTTCTCCATCAACCTGATTTGGGCTTCCTGTTCAACAGGTTGGTGGGTTGGGCCATCTTCTCCAACACGGAAAGCATCATGTGTCCACACATATTTAACCGGAAGTTCCATCAATGCTGCCAACCTAACTGCAGGTTTCATGTAATCGCTGAAAACAAAGAAAGTAGCACAAACAGGAATTACTCCGCCGTGCAAAGCCAGCCCATTTGCAAGACAAGCCATTGTTAATTCGCTAACACCTGCCTGCAAAAATGAACCACTGAAATCGCCTTTTTTGAAAGCTGTAGTTTTTTTAAGGAATCCATCTGTTTTGTCGGAGTTGGACAAATCGGCCGATGAAACTATCATGTTCTCAACTTTACCTGCAAATTCGGCTAAAACTGCACTCGAAGCTGCCCGCGTTGCTGAATTGTCTTTTTGTTTAATCGACGAAAAGTCAAATCCTGAAACATCCTTAGAGAAAAATTTATTGAGTTTTGCAGCTAATTCGGGATTTGATTTTTCCCATTTTGCCTGTTCCGCTTTTTTAGCAGCAGATTCAGCTACAATTTTTTCTTTTCTTTTTTCGTAGAGTTCTTTTACATCATCAAAAATTACAAACGGATTTTCAGGATTTCCACCTAAGTTTTTAATGGAAAGTTCAAATGATGCACCTGCCTCACCAAGGGGCATTCCGTGAGTTGCACATTTGCGTTCGTAATTCTCGCCACTTGCAGTAACTGCACCTAAACCCATAATTGTTTTACCAATAATCAGGGTTGGTTTTTCTGTTTCTGCGTTTGCTTTTTTCAGTGCTTTTCTAATTTCATCGGGATTGTTACCGTCAATTGTCATCACACTCCAACCCCATGCTTCATATTTTTTTGCCGTATCTTCCCCGGTTACTTCATCTGTATTTGTTGAAAGTTGAATATCGTTCGAATCATAAAACATGATTAGATTGCTTAAACCCAAATGTCCTGCAATTCGGCCGGCTCCCTGTGAAATTTCTTCCTGAACACCGCCGTCAGAAATGAAAGTATAAGTTTTGTGACTCATCCATTCGCCAAAACGTTCTGCCAAAAAGCGTTCGGCAATAGCAGCTCCAACTGCCATTGTGTGCCCCTGTCCAAGCGGACCGGAAGTGTTTTCAACTCCCCGCAACACATCAACTTCCGGATGTCCGGGAGTTACACTTTCCCACTGTCTGAAATTTGCAAGGTCTTCCATATTGTAAAATCCTGCCAACGAAAGTGTTGCATACAACATTGGTGACATGTGCCCCGGATCAAGAAAAAATCTGTCGCGGTTGATCCATGCCATATCCGAAGGATCGTAATTTAAAAACTCTGTAAAAAGAATATTTATGAAATCAGCGCCTCCCATTGCACCACCAGGATGGCCGGATTTTGCTTTTTCAACCATTGCAGCCGCAAGAATTCTAATGTTATCAGCAGCTTTTGTTTCAATACTTTTAATCATTTATTTTTGATTTTTTATTTTGATTGGATGATTCTTACCATGAAAATTCCGTCAATGGCAAGTAATTTTTCTTTGATTGATTCATCGATAATTGCTTTGTCAACATCGATGATATTGTATGCAATTTCTCCGCGTTTTTTATTCAGCATGCTGTCGATATTTACACCATTTGCTCCGAGTACCGAGGAAATCTGGCTTACCATGTTTGGTACATTTCGGTTGGCTACAAGTATCCTTGCCTCATTGTGCATTTCCATTTCAGCATCGGGGAAATTTACTGAATTAACGATATTCCCGTGTTCCAAAAAGTCTTTTACCTGATTTACCGCCATTATTGCACAGTTTGTTTCAGATTCAGAAGTTGAGGCTCCTAAATGAGGAATAGAAATCACTTTGTCCATTTTAAGTGTTGTTTCATCAGGGAAATCGGTAATGTAACGGGCTACTTTACCTTCAGCAATTGCCTCAGCAAGGTCTGTATTATTTACTAAACCACCTCTTGCAAAATTCAAAATGCGGACACCTTTTTTCATCATTTTGAATTTTTCTTTATTCAAGTATCCTTTGGTTTCCGAGGTTTGCGGAATATTGATTGTAATATAATCGGCTTGTGAAAGCAGTGGTTGGATTCCTTCCACCCAGGTAACTTCGCGGCTCAATCTCAAAGCCTGTTTTACTGACATATATGGGTCGTAACCTATTACTTTCATTCCGAGTGCTGTTGCAGCATTGGCCACCAAAACCCCGATTGCTCCCAAACCAATAACGGCTAAAGTTTTTCCCTGGATTTCATTCCCGGCAAAATTATTTTTTCCTTTTTCTACCAGAGCTGACACCTGGTCGCCTTGACCGATGAGCGTTTTAGCCCAAATAACTGATTCAATGATGTCGCGCGACGACAGTAACAAACCAGCAATTATTATCTCTTTTACCCCGTTGGCATTGGCTCCCGGCGTATTAAAAACTACGATCCCTTTTTCTGTGCATTTGTCGATTGGAATGTTGTTCACGCCAGCTCCGGCGCGGGCTACACTCTTCAATGACTTTGGCAATTCCATTGTGTGCATATCAAAGCTCCGGAGCACAATCGCATCTGGATTTGGTAACTCACTTGCAATTTCGTAATTGCTTAATGGAAAAAGACTTAACCCTTCGGTGTCAATTTTATTTAACGTCTGAATCTTGAACATTTTGGTTTACTTTTTAAACGGTGGTTGTTATGTCATACTGTCTACAGACAAATATGAATATTTTATCTAAATCAAAAAACCAAAAATAACTTAAATTATCAATATGAAATTAACATTAACACAATTTTTGGTAGTTTGAAGCAAGTTAAAATCGTTAAAACCTGAAAGTTAACATGTAGGTTTCCAGAATGGAAGTTGTGCGTGCTTTTAAGATTCTAAAAAAACAAAAGCCAGTTTCACACTGAAACTGGCTTGATAACCTTCAACTACTAACCGATTTTATAACCCAAAAAATTTGAAGTAATAGTATTGAACTATTTACTTTTTTATAATCTGATGCAAAGTAAACAAGAGTTGTAAAATTGGAATGTAATTTAAGTCACACTAGGTTGGAGAAATCAATAAAATTTCTGGATTGTTTAATTTTGCCATCTTTTTCAAGTTTTTTAAGTAACCTTGAAATTACTTCGCGCGAAGTATTTAAGCGTAACGCTAAATCCTGATGTGTTTCATTCAGTTCAGTTATTCCAGATTGTTTATGTCTGTCGATTAAGTACTTAACCAGACGATCATCTAGATTCAAAAATGCAATTGAATCAATAGTATCAATCAATTCGCGAAATCGGCTTTGAAACGACTGCATTACAAATTGTTTCCAGCCGGGGTATTTGCAAATCCAATTGTCGAGCATCTCCACTGGTATCATCATTACTTCCGTTTCCTCTTCGACAACTGCTTTTATCGTGCTTGTTAAATTTGCCATGCAGCAGGTTAACGACATGGCACAAACTTCATTCTGTTTCAGATAATAAAGCAAAAGTTCGTTACCATCGTGGTTGTTGCGTGTAATTCTGATTAACCCTTTTAATACAATTGGAAAACTTGTTATAAACTGACCCTCACGAATTAAAACCTCACCGGGCTGAAAAATTTTGGGAACTCCGATTTGAATAATTTCCTGTTGAAGTTCTTTTTCCAAAAATTGATATTGATTTTTAAACACATCCATTTCTTAGTTCATCACTGTTTTTCACCTGTTATTGGTGCTTCTCCGTTATAAGACGAGGCGTTTCCTTTAAACTTTTCCCCATCTACAGTAACCGTGACCTTGATTAAGTCTGAATCTGTTTTCAATTCTAGATAAAGCACATTGTCGGCTTTCAGTTCTATTTTTGTGAAAGGCAAATTGTAACCTTCATTTGAAACAACGTTGCCGGTTAGTTTGCCATCAGTTTCAGCCAGTTTAAATACGCCTGTCATATCGCCTTGATCGACAATAACTTTATACTTCCAGGTGCCAACAACTTCACTTGATTTTAACTGTGCAAAAATGGGCGAAGTAAAACCCAATACGAACAAAAAAATAAATAGTTTTTTCATAATAATAGTTTAAATAGTTTTGAAAATTTTGTTTTTAAAAATAGTCAATACTTACTAAACTAAAAGAGGGAATTATAAAAAAATGCAAAATGTGTTTTATTCAAACATATCCTTCATTTTTTCAAAGAATGATTTTTCTGAATCTGACGGGCCTTCAAGGAAACCGGGTGAAGCAAGCAGTTTTTCCATTGTCCGTCGTTCTTCGCTATTTAATTTTTTAGGAATCCAAACATGGATGCGTACCAGCAAATCGCCTTTGCCATAACCGTTTACATCAGGAATTCCCTTTCCGCGCAAACGCAGGATTTTTTCAGGTTGTGTACCTGCGTCAATTTTAACTTTTACTTTCCCCTCAGCAGTAGGTATTTCGGAGGTTGTGCCAAGTGTAATCTCGGGAAATGAAAGAAAAAGGTTATAAATCAGGTTATTTCCATCGCGAATAAGTTCCGGGTGGTTTTCTTCGGTAATAACTACAAGTAAATCACCATTAATACCACCGCGCCGGCCAGTATTTCCGCGCCCCGAAACATTAAGTTGCATGCCCTCGCCAACACCAGCAGGTATTTTGATATTGATTACTTCTTCATCACGTACAACACCTTCACCGGCGCAATGCACACATTTATCTGTAATCATTTTCCCATCACCCTGGCAAGTTGGACAGGTAGATGAGGTTTGCATTTGGCCAAGTATTGTGTTTGCTATGCGGGTAACCTGTCCTGATCCACGACAAGTTCCGCAGGTGGAATATGCCGAACCGTTTTTAGCGCCTGTTCCATTGCAATGGTCACAAGCTACATATTTTTTTACTTTGATTTTCTTTTCAACGCCTTCAATAATCTCTTTCAGGTCGAGTGTGACTTTCACCCGTAAATCGGAGCCACGGCTTACTCTTCTTCCGCCTCCACGGCTTGAACCACCGCCAAAACCGCCAAAACCACCAAAGTGTCCTCCAAAAATATCGCCAAACGACGAAAATATATCTTCCATGTCACGGAATCCACCGCCACCAAAACCGCCACCTGCAGCTCCGCCAACTCCTGCATGGCCAAACTGGTCATAACGTTTTTTCTTGTCGGCATTGCTTAATACTTCGTACGCTTCTGCTGCTTCTTTAAATTTTTCCTCAGCTTCAGCATTCCCGGGATTTTTATCGGGATGGAATTGCAATGCCTTTTTTCGATAAGCTTTTTTAATCTCTTCAGGTGAAGCAGTTTTACTTACCTCCAATACTTCGTAATAATCTCTTTTCGCCATTTTAACTGATTAATCTGTTATTCTCCGATTACAACCTTGGCAAACCGGATTACCTTGTCATTTAATGTGTATCCCTTTTGGACTACATCAACAACTTTTCCTTTTAGTGTCTCATCGGGGGCAGGTATTTTTGTGATTGCTTCGTGCAGGTCAACATCAAAAATCTGGTTGATTGCATCTATTTCCTTTATGTTGTTTTGTTTAAGGAATTCACTGAATTTGTTGTAAATGAGCTGAGTCCCTTTTTTTCCTGCATCTTCGTCAGGTATGTCTTTTAAAGAGTTGAGTGCTCTTTCAAAATCGTCAACAACCGGAAGTATATTAACAAGAACAGATTCACCGCCCGATTTAATTAAGTCGGCTTTTTCTTTCATTGTGCGTTTGCGAAAATTGTCAAACTCTGCCTGCAATCTCAAATGTTTGTCTGTTATTTCGGCAAGTTTTTCACCGAGCTCTTGCAAAAGAACTTCACTTTTATCTTTTTTCGATTTCATTTTTTTGTGTGTATGCTCTTCTTTTTTGCCGGTTTCTTTTTCGTCTTCGGTTTGATCTTCAACTGTAACTGTATTTTGCGTGTCTTCCAAAGTCACTTCTTTTTCATTCTTTTTGTTATCCTTCGTTGCCATTTTAAATCATTTTATAATTCAAACTGAGTTATAATTTATGTGTATTATTATATCAGTTGCCACATATCAAAAATATTGCCACGCAAATATAAACGACAAATTGACACCCATGCTTATTCGATGAATGTCAATTTGAAGTTTTTAGAAATACTTTACAAACGAAAATATCTCAGAAGGTGTGTTATTTTATATATTTTTCAAGTGCTGCATCAAGAGCAGGTCCACGTAAATTGGTTCCAACAATAATTCCATCGCCATCGATTAAAAAATTGGTTGGAATACTGCGGACACCATAAATTGCGGCATGTTTCGAATTCCAACCTTGCAAATCGCTGATGTGGTATGGCCAGCCAAGTTTGTCTGTTGCAATTGCTTTTTTCCAATCCGCTTCAGTTTTGTCGAGTGATGCACCAAAAACAGTAAAACCTTTACCGTTGGTGAATTTTTTATCTTTGTATTTGTTATAAGCCGATACAACATTGGGGTTTTCCCTGCGGCATGGTCCACACCAGGCAGCCCAAAAATCGAGCAACACCAATTGTCCCTTTGTGTCAGAAAGTTTAATTGTTTCTCCTGATGGAGATTTCCCTGTTAATTCTGGTGCTTTATTTCCAATTCCAGTTCCAATTTTTGTTTGGGCCAGTAATAATCCGGCACTAAAAAATACAATCGATAATGTAAAAATTAACTTCTTCATTTTTTATTCTCTTTTTTAATTGGTTTCAATAACGTTTGTAAACTAATAAATGTTTTAATAAAACGGTTTCTGTAATTAATTAGTATCTCTTGAAATCTTTGCTCCTATTTGGTTTAACCTGCTATCAATATTTTCGTAACCACGGTCAATTTGTTCAATGTTTTCAATCACACTTTTACCTTTTGCCGACATAGCAGCTATCAACAATGCAATTCCGGCACGTATATCTGGTGAACTCATTTTTGTTCCCCTTAAATTATGTGCCCGGTTCAATCCAATAACGGTGGCCCGGTGCGGGTCGCATAATATGATCTGGGCGCCCATGTCAATCAGTTTGTCAACAAAAAAGAGGCGGCTTTCGAACATTTTTTGGTGAATAAGGACACTGCCTTTTGCTTGTGTGGCAACTACAAGTAAAACACTAAGTAAATCGGGTGTCAATCCAGGCCAGGGTGCATCTGAGATAGTCATAATCGAACCATCAATGTATGATTCAATTTCATAATTTTTGTTTCCTTTTACGATTAGGTTGTCACCCGATTGTTGCATTTTAATCCCTAATTGACGAAATGATGCCGGAATAATTCCCAGATGATCGATCCCTGCATTTCTTATTGTTATTTCAGAATCTGTCATTGCTGCCAGACCAATAAAACTGCCAACTTCAATCATGTCGGGTAAAACGCGGTGAGCGCATCCGGTAAGTGAAGTTACTCCTTCAATCGTCAAAAGATTTGAGCCGATTCCTGAAATTTTAGCGCCCATTGAAACCAGCATTTTGCTTAACTGTTGCAGGTATGGCTCGCAAGCGGCATTATAAATGGTTGTTGTTCCCTGGGCAAGTACAGCGGCCATTAATATATTGGCGGTTCCGGTAACCGAAGCTTCATCGAGGAGCATATACGCACCAATTAGTTTTGAGGCAGTAACCGAATACCATTGTTTTTCGGTGTCGAAAGTGAATTTTGCCCCTAGTTTTTGCAAACCGATAAAATGTGTGTCGACCCTGCGACGGCCAATTTTGTCGCCACCAGGTTGCGGAATAAAACCTTGTCCAAAACGCGCGAGTAATGGGCCAATAACCATGATTGATCCTCGTAAACTTGCAGCTTTTTTTGCATATTCCGGACTTTTCAGAAAATCAATATTCACATTTGCAGCATTGAAACGATAGGTGCCCTTTTTGATTCTCTCAACTTCGACTCCCATGTTTCCAAGTATTTCGATGAGTTTAAGCACATCGCTTATTTCGGGGACATTTTCAATTTTTATGTCCTTATCCGTTAAAAGCACGGCACATAAAATCTGTAATGCTTCGTTTTTTGCGCCCTGTGGTTCAAGCTCGCCGGTTAATTTGCAACCGCCTTCGATTGTAAATGTTGACATTTGAAATGGGGTTTTTGATTATTTCTTTTTGTATTTTTTCTTTTTTTGTTTCGGTGGTATAAATGCTTTTGCGTCAACGAGCTGAATATCTTCTTTTTTGATATTCAATTTACCCCTTGAGAGTTCTTTTAAATCCTGGAAAATTTTCTCGTCATCAACTCCGTCCTTATTCCATGCCACATAAGATTTCTTCATATGGTTGGCCAGTAATTCGGTTAAAACCTCCTTTTCTTCCCCTTCCAGTTCCACTGTTTTTTTTATAAGTGATTCCAAAATAAAACCATAATGTTTATACCTGATATTATTATCGGAGTATGGAACCCGATTGGGTTTTTCGGTAAGAATATCGGGAGTTGGCGGGTTATATGGATAATCAATGTCTAATTTAAAGTCGGACATGATTGCCAAATGATCCCAAAGTTTGTGTTTGAATTCGGCAACATCTCTTAGATAGGGATACAAATTTCCCATTACATCAATCACTGTTTGTGCCGAGCGGTTACGTTTATCTTTATCTTCAATCGTAAACAGGTAATCAACCATGTTTTGTATATTTCTCCCGTATTCCGGAAGCGGTAGCTTTTTTCTTTGTGAATTGTAATCCATTTCTATTTTTCTTTTGAGAACTTATTAAATACAAGTTGTTATGAAAGGGTTATACAGATGATTTTACTGCAAAACTAATTATTTCCGTGCAATACACAATTTTTTAACTGAATGCTTGTGTTATCGTTTGATTTTTAGTTTTGCAAATTTCAGCAATAATTGTTTTTGCCCTGAATTGTGAAAGTAAATTGTTGC
>JBFHJA010000024.1:0-19444 GCA_041596165.1 Draconibacterium sp.
CACACTCATTGCCCCATGAATATCGAAGAATATACCATCGTATGGAACATTTTTTTTGAGCATCTCCAGCGTTTCAGTAACTAATGATTCATAGGCTTCGCGTGTTACAATCCCGCCGGGGATGGCATGTCCGCGCAAAGTAGGGAACCAAACCGCCCGTTTTCTGTCAACTGAGCCGGGCGAAAGAAAGGGGTAGTAAGAAAATATTTCATCGCCCCGACGGACACGAAATGCATCAACATCCGACTGAGCCGGAGAAAATGTGCTCGATTCGATGGCAAGACCACAAATGGCAACACGGGGGAGTTCTTTTTCCTGTTTTTTATTACTTGAACAGGATAATATAAATGCCATTGAAGATAAAAGAACGACAAAAAGTAAGTTTTTCATTTTTTCTGTTTTTGTTGAAAATTGTTTTGAATGGTAAATATAAAAAGGATTATTCGATTTCTCTTTTTGCCTATCTATTTTAAATTTGTTGAAAATTGCGATGGCATGAGACAAAATAAGGCTGACACAAACGACTTGACCAATGTTCTATATAAATATTCTGAACGGGTAAAGGAATTGCAGGGAATCAACAAAACAGTTGCTTTGCTCAACCAGAACAAGCCGCTTAATGAATCGTTGCAGGAAATTTGTAACCTCATTCCGCAGGCCTGGCAATATCCCGAATTTACCTGTGTGCGCATCACATTCGATAATAATATATTTGTCAGCAAAAAATTTATCGAAACCGAATGGAGACAAAGCCAAACTTTTGAAATACCTGGCGGGAAATCGGGTTCTATCGAAGTTTTTTATTTAAAAGAATTTCCTGAATTGGATGAAGGCCCTTTTATGAATGAGGAACGCAACCTCATCGATAATTTTGCCAATCTGATTTCGGGTTCGTTAACCAAAGATTTGTTAAGGAAACTCGTTGCCGATAACAGCGAAAGGCTAAAAGAACTTCGCGGTATAAACCAGATATCCAATATTTTGAGCCAGCATCGCAATTTTGAGGATGCTTTAAAAGAGATTTGCAACACCCTGCCCGGCGCGTGGCAATATCCTGAATACACGGCAGTTCGGATTATTTACGATAAACACATTTACACAACAAGCTTTTTTTATAAAACCCGTTGGGTGCTGCGCCAGACTTTCGAAACGCAACTTGGGAAAAAAGGGATTATCGAAGTATATTATCTGAAAGAATTCCCGATTTTATATGAAGGCCCGTTTTTAAAAGAGGAACGCGACCTGATTAATAACATTGCCGATATTATATCGGGGATTGCCGCAAAAAAACTGTTGTACAAATTGGTAACCGACAATACCGAAAGGTTAAAAGAACTGGATGCGATTAACCAAACCACCGCGATTATTTCGGAGGGGAAATCGGTGGAAGCCACCCTGACTGAAATCTGTAAAATTCTTCCCGAATCCTGGCAATATACAGAACATACTGTGGCACGAATCACGTTCGAAGGATTTGTTGCGGAGAGCCGTCCCTTTCAGGAAACCTTGTGGCGACAAGTGGAGTCGTTTGTTACTATCGACAATAAAAAAGGCTGGATTGAAATTTTTTATCTCAAAGAATTTCCACGGATATACGAAGGTCCTTTTTTGAAAGAGGAGCGCAACCTGATTGTGAACATTGCGCAGCTGATTGCCGGATACCTGAATAATTTCATTGGGCGCGATGTGTTATATAAACGCGAAATTGCCAAGGCTTCGGACAATGAATACAACGAATACCGCGATTCGCTTATCAAAAAGGGGAAACCGCTGCAGCAATATTTCAACCAGCAAACCCTCGACAAGTATGTTTACCTTGATATGATGAAGTACAAGGTAAAAGAGATACTTTTTGTTGCCACTTTTTACGATGCTTTTATCCTCGAAAACGAAGATGCTTTTTTCGAGCAGTTTATGGGCGAAATCTATCAATACAGCCTTTTTTCATTACCCCGGATTACCGCGGTTACTTCAGAAATACAGGCACTTGAATTGGCGCAAACCGCAAAATTCGATTTTGCCATTCTAACAGTTGGAGAGGATGAAAATTCACCTATCGAGCTAGCAAAACAGATAAAAAGCCTACGTCCCGACCTTCCTGTTTTTCTTCTTATCAACAAAAAAGGGAATATACAATACTTTGAATCATTGGTTTCAACGTCAAAATTTATTGATAAACTTTTTATTTGGCACGGTGATTCACAAATATTTTTTGCCATTGTAAAATCTATCGAAGACCGCACAAATGTTGAAAATGATACAGGTATTGGTTTGGTGCGTGTGATTCTTTTAATCGAAGATTCGGCCCAATACTATTCAAAATACCTCTCTATTTTGTATTCTATTGTTTTTGGTCATATTCAAAAAGTTATCGCTTCCGAAAAAAACGAACTCGACAAAATATCGAAAATGAGGTCGCGCCCCAAAATTTTGCTTGCCACAAATTATGAGGAAGCAGTTTATATTTATAACAAATACAGTGATTTTATGCAGTGCGTAATCGCGGATGTGGAGTTTGAAAAAAACGGAGCTATTAACAAAACTGCTGGTTTGGAATTCGTAAAATATGTGAAATCGCAGGACAAGGAATTACCTGTTTTGTTGCAGTCTTCTGAAAAAAAGAATGCTGTAAAAGCCCACAATTTAGGCGTTGGTTATATCGATAAAAACTCGGAAAATCTTACAAACGAACTTACAAATTTCATTATTGACAATATTGGGTTTGGAGATTTTGTTTTTCGCGATGAACATAACAAACAAATTGCTGTTGCCCGCAACCTCCGTGAATTTGAAACTCTTTTGCAAACAGTTCCACCCGAATCATTACTTTATCACGGGAGGAAAAACCATTTTTCGTTTTGGTTGATGGCACGCGGCGAAATCCATATTGCCAAAATCCTGAACCCCATTCCAACTTTCAACAATGAAGACCAGGAAGAAGTCAGGAGAATGATTTTAGATACGATAAATAAAGTTCGCGAAGATAAAAAACGCGGGAAAGTGCTCAATTTTGATGAATCGTTTGATTTTACCGACAAAAATGTTGTGACCCTTTCAAGTGGTTCTCTTGGGGGCAAAGGGCGTGGACTGGCATTTATTAATACGCTTATCCGAAACCTTGATTTTTCTGCCTATACACAGGAAATCAATATCCGAACACCCATTACTGCAATTATTGGTACCGACGAGTTTGTAACGTTTATGAACCGCAACGACCTGTTCGATAAAATATACAAAGAGAAAGATTTTGAAAAAACAAAAGCTCATTTTATTGAGGGGCAATTGAGTCATAAATTGATAAAACGACTAAAAATATTTATTAACCAAGTCAGGAAACCCATTGCGGTGCGGTCTTCAAGTCTTTTTGAAGATTCTCTTTCTCATCCATTTGCAGGAATTTTCGATACTTATATAATTCCGAACAACCAGGACGACGACGATGAACGCCTTGAATCGCTTGTTTCTGCGGTAAAACTTGTTTTTGCATCTGTATTTTCAAATCAGGCCCGAACCTATTACAAAGCGGTTCATCACCGAATTGAAGAGGAAAAAATGGCAGTTGTTCTTCAGGAATTAGTGGGTAATCAGTACGACAAATATTATTATCCGCACATTAGCGGAACGGCACAAAGCTATAACTATTATCCTGTTGCACACATGACGCCCGATGACGGTTTTGCAGTAATAGCAATGGGTTTAGGAACTTATGTTGTTGAAGGTGGCCGTGCATTTCGGTTTTCGCCAAAATATCCGCAAACGGATGTAATTTCGTTAAAAGACCTGCTGAAAACCACACAAATTAACTTTTTAGCAGTAGATATGAGCATTCAGGATATTGATTACTTGAAGCAAGGCGACAAAGCGGCATTGACTTCGCTCGATATTTCTGAGGCAGAAAAACACGATACACTTCGCCATTGTGTTTCGGTTTACAATGCTAACAACGATTGTCTTATGCCTGGAATCAATGCTGTGGGACCACGCGTTATGAACTTTGCCAATATTCTAAATTACGATTATATTCCGCTCAGTAAAACAATTGATGTCATTCTGAAAACTGTGCGGGAAGCACTCGGAACGCCTGTTGAAATTGAGTTTGCCGTTGATTTGAATTTGGATAAAGACGGGAAAGCATCGTTTTATTTGCTTCAGATTAAACCTTTAGTTGGCAATCAATTAAGTTTTAAAATCGATCCAAACCGCATCGATAACGAAAAAATAATTCTGTATAGTGAAGCCAGTATGGGCAATGGTAAAATCGAAACCATTTCGGATATTATTTTTATGGATGTCGATCAGTTTAATAAACTGCGCACACTTGAAATGGCCGAAGAAATTGAGTTTCTGAACACGATAATGCTAAGGCAAAACCGGCAGTATATTTTAATCGGTCCGGGTCGTTGGGGAACGCAGGATAAAAGCGTGGGGATACCGGTTGTTTGGCCACAAATCTGCAACGCTAAAATAATTGTTGAGCTCGGTTTGCCCGATTATCCGCTCGATGCATCACTGGGGTCGCACTTTTTTCATAATGTAACTTCAATGAATATTGGGTATTTTTCTGTTCAGCATGGTCATTCAACCAACTTTTTACGTTGGGAAAAACTGAATGGAAAAGTAATGTTGCACCGTACCAAATATTTCAAACATATCCGCTTTGACAAACCGGTGACTGTGCTAATGGACGGGCGCGAACGCAAAGCCATAATTTTAGAAAACCGCGAAAAATGATTTCAGTTGCCATACTCGATACCCGTCACCCGCTAATGCTTGAAAGCCTCGCTGCATTGCTCACTGGAAAAGATGAAATTGAACTTACCGGTCAGTTTTCAACAATTAATGATTTTTGGGAAACATCAAGAAAGTTGGTAATAAATGTATTGATCGTTAATATCTATATTTCTCATTCAGAGGAAATTGATTTGATAAAAAAAATCAACAAAGAAAAACCGCGTATAAAAGTGCTTGTTATGTCTATGGATCCGCAGGACAGTGTGGTTTACGAATCAATCAGGGCGGGTGCAAAAGGCTATTTAACAAGGCAGGATAATTGCCGTGAAATATTAATGGCAATTTATTCTTTGCGTGGTGGGTATGATTATTTCAACAAATACATATCAAATATTTTACTGAATAATTATATCCAATCAATGGAAAATGAAGATGGCGAAACTGAAAAACCACTTGGAAACCTCAGTAAACGCGAAATTGAAATCATAAAATTCTGGGGCGATGGTCATTCCAACAAAGAGATAGCCGATAAACTATTCATAAGTTTGCGCACCGTTGAATCGCACAAAAACCATATTATGCAAAAACTGAATTTCAAAACAAGCATCGATTTATTGAAATTCGCAATAAGGAATAATTTGATTAATGTGTGATTGAATTGTCACTGTTTTAATGATTTTTTGTCTCGGATTCCATGATTGTTTCCTTGCACTTCTTGATGCATATTCTGCCTCATTCTTCTAAAGTTGATTTATTCTTTCTCCACAGATCAAAAATCCTTCAGTGAAACACTGAATTTTGCATAAAACTGAATGTTATCAAGCCATTCAATAAAATATGTTCCCTATTTTTAGTTCCGAAAAACATGGGTTTTGCCTGCAAAACCAGTTGAAAAAGGGAGAAAAAACCAAATTAATAACATTTAAATTTTATAATCATGTCAAATCCATTCGAAGTAAAAGTGAACGATTTTATGGCAAAACTGATCGCCAGAAATCCAAATGAACTGGAGTTCCACCAGGCGGTGCAGGAAGTTGTTGAGTCGGTAATGCCATTTATCGAGCAAAACCCACATTACAAACAAGCGAAAATCCTTGAAAGAGTATCTGAACCGGAAAGAGTTATTATGTTCCGTGTTCCATGGCAGGATGATAAGGGAGAAATCCATGTCAACAAAGGATACCGCATTGAGATGAGTAGCGTGATTGGCCCATACAAAGGCGGTTTGCGTTTTCACCCAACAGTAAATCTTGGAATTTTGAAGTTTCTGGCATTTGAACAAACATTTAAAAATAGCCTCACAACTTTGCCAATGGGCGGTGGAAAAGGTGGTTCCGATTTCGACCCGAAAGGAAAATCAAATAACGAAGTAATGCGTTTTTGCCAGAGTTTTATGTCTGAATTGCAGCGTCATATTGGTCCGAACACCGATGTTCCTGCTGGAGATATTGGTGTGGGTGGCCGCGAAATTGGTTACATGTTTGGTCAGTACAAAAGGTTGCGAAATGAATTTACAGGTGTACTTACCGGAAAAGGAATCGAATGGGGCGGAAGTTTAATACGCCCGGAAGCAACAGGTTATGGTACAGTTTATTTTGCTGATGAAATGCTGAAAATGCGCAATTTGGACATGAAAGGCAAAACCGTTACAATTTCGGGATCAGGAAATGTGGCACAATATGCAGTAGAAAAAGTAAATATGTTGGGAGGGAAAGTAATTACACTTTCCGATTCGAATGGATATATATATGATGCCGATGGTATCGACGACGAAAAACTGGCTTTCGTGCTCGACCTGAAGAACGTAAAACGAGGCCGTATTCAAGACTATTGCGAAACCTACAAGAATGCAAAATATTATGAAGGTCAACGTCCATGGGGTGTAAAATGTGATATTGCACTGCCTTGTGCAACCCAAAACGAAATAAACGAACAGGATGCCCGCACACTTGTTGAGAATGGGTGTTACTTAGTTGCTGAAGGTGCCAATATGCCATCGACACCCGAAGCTGTTGAAGTTTTCTTAAATGCAAAAATATTATATGCTCCCGGAAAAGCTTCCAATGCTGGTGGTGTTGCTACTTCGGGACTTGAAATGACGCAAAACTCAATGCGTCTGCCCTGGTCGCGAGAAGAAGTGGATGCCCGCCTGAAGCAGATTATGTGCGATATTCACAGCACCTGTGTTAAATATGGCACTGAAGGCGAATATATCAACTATGTAAAAGGCGCAAATATTGGAGGATTCATAAAAGTTGCGGATGCAATGATTGCGCAAGGCTTGGTATAAACTCAATTCGAATTATGATACTTTTACAAAAGCCCTGTCTGGTTTATTCCGGGCGGGGCTTTTTTAGAGTTTGGGCGATGATTAATAAAATCAACCACCTAGCGGGAGCATAAAAAAAGAGTCGAACTCAAATGTTCAACTCTATGATGTCGGCCCGCAGGGATTCGAACCCTGGGCCCTCCCGATAAAAATCGGGATGCTCTACCAACTAAGCTATATACATGCTAAAAAAAAGAGTCGAACTCTAATGTTCAACTCTATGATGTCGGCCCGCAGGGATTCGAACCCTGGGCCCTCCCGATAAAAATCGGGATGCTCTACCAGCTGATCTACAGGTCTATAATCAATATTTTGATAATAAAAAAAGGATTAAACTGTCTTTCAACAATTTAACCCTTTTAAAAGTCGGCCCGCAGGGATTCGAACCCTGGGCCCGCTGATTAAGAGTCAGCTGCTCTACCAACTGAGCTACGGGCCGATTTTATTTGTTTTGCAAAATAAGTCAATTTTTTACTTTAAACCGAAAAATAAGGAATAAGGAATAGGAAATGATGAATTTTTTTTATGTCTTTCCTATAATCTCATTTTTACTGCTTTACTTACTTCGCTTTCATTATTCAACCTGTCGAGTACAGAAATCCGCACCTCGTATTTTTTCTTTTTATCGTTTATTGGAGCAAATTTTAGTTGGTCAACTTTTACAATTCCCCAGAAACAATCCGGGTTTTCCCGGTTAAAATCGCTGCCGACCTCGTTCCCATAAATCACAAAAAGGTTGGGTTTATCCATTATCCTATCTGTTTTTTTAGTTTTCCACTTTACCTTTTTACCACATTTACTTATCCTTTTTACGGGTTGTGGGTCGGTATTGTCAATCCATTTCATTGGCGGAACAATTGCAGGTTTTTGGTAAATATTATTAAGCAAACTGTCCTGAAATCCCATTAAATCGCGGTTAAAATGTTTGACGCTGTAAAATGCTGATCCTTCCAATTCCGGGATACTGCGAACCATTTTTATTTGTGATGGAATTTCGTTTGGTTTTGTCCAGGCTATCGTTTCTGATTTAGCGTCAACTTTATAGAGTGCATGTCCAACGTACATTCCGCGGTTATAGGCATGCTCTTTCCACCATTTAGCCAGCATTTTAAAGTCGGCTTGCGGGTGTCCAATCTGCCAGTAAATCTGTGGGAGCAAATAATCAATCCAACCGTTTTCTTGCCATTTAATTACATCAGCATATAAATGGTCGTAATTGGTGGAACCTGCTTTGGTATCGGAACCACGAGGATCTTCAGTTTTATTTCGCCAAACACCAAACGGGCTAATTCCAAATTTTACCCATGGTTTTGTAGCTTTTACTGTGTCGTTGAGCATTTTTATGATGATATCCACATTTTCGCGCCGCCAGTCAGCTTTATCTTCTTTGCGAAAACCGCGACTGTATTTTGAAAAAGAAACAGTATCGGGGTAAGCTTCTGCAAGCGGATACGGATAAAAATAATCATCAAAATGAATTGCATCAACATCATATCTTGAAACAATGTCTTTTACTACTAAGGCAACAAACTCGCGGGTTTGCGGAAGTCCCGGGTCAAAATAAAGCAGATTTCCATATTTCAAAATCCATTCAGGGTGTTCAAATGCGATATGATTTCCGCCCAAAGGTTCTTTAACATTTTGTGAAACACGGAATGGATTGAGCCATGCATGAAATTCCATACCAAGTTTGTGGCTCTCTTCAATCCAAAACTGTAGTGGATCATAAAACGGGTCGGGCGCTTTGCCAGGTGTGCCGGTTAAATAGCGCGACCATGGTTCCAGATCCGACGGGTAAAAAGCATCTCCAGCTGGCCTCACCTGGAAAATGATTGCATTCATGTTTAGCTGTTTGCATTCATTTAAAATATTTAGTGCTTCCTGTTGTTGCTGTTCCGAGGTTAATCCTGGTTTCGAAGGCCAGTCGATATTATTTACCGTGGCAACCCAAACCGCCCTTAATTCGTATTTGGGCTGGGCTTTTAAGGTGGTGAATATCAGCGTTAGAAAAACAAACAGGAAAGTTTTTGCAAATTTCATTCTTTCAATTTTAGTTGCGGCAAAGGTATATAAACGGGAAAATGAAAAATCTACATAAATTAATAGAAACGATTTTTTTATTAACAGAATTTTATTCGTAAACAGACTTTGAAAAATATCACTGTTTAATATTTTTAATTCAACTGCCAACTTTCTTTTCTATTTTTGCCGCATGATTTTAATTGCAGACAGCGGTTCAACAAAAACAAGTTGGTGTTTAACCGATAAGAATGATTTTACCGAATATTACCTGACAGGCGGACTTAATCCGTTCTTCAGGAGTACCGATGATATTATTAATGAGCTTCGAATAAATTTATTGCCGAAAACTGGCATTAATATCGACCATATATTTTTTTACGGTGCGGGAATTATCAATCCTGAAAAAGGTGATATTGTTAAAAATGCGTTAAGCGAATTATATTCAAAAGCCAAAATCGAAGTGCAAAGTGATTTGCTTGCAGCGGCCAGGTCAACCTTGGGTAAAGAGAATGGGATTGCCTGTATTTTGGGAACTGGTTCAAATTCATGTCTTTATGACGGAATTGGAATAGTTGAGCATGTTCCTCCACTTGGTTTTATTTTGGGTGACGAAGGTAGTGGTTCGGCTTTGGGCCGAAAATTGGTTGGCGATTTCCTGAAAGGTGTTATGCCCGGGTATATTTCAGAAAAATTTAAAAATCGGTTTCAAATTAATTATGCGGGATTTTTGGAAGGGGTTTATAAAAAAGAAAAACCAAATCAATTTCTTGCACAATTTGTACCTTTTATAAACGAAAATATTGCAGAGGAATACTGTGTTAATTTGGTTGAAAATTCGTTTCAGGAATTTATAAACCGGAATGTTTCAATGTATTCCAACTTTAATGAACAGCCTCTGAGTTTCGTTGGTTCTGTTGCATATTATCTTCAGCATCAGCTAAAAAATGTGCTGTACAAAAACCAACTTCAATTAAAAATTGTATTAAAAGAGCCTTTGAATGGATTATTAAAATTTCACAACGAAAAAAAATAAATATGAGTATTACAGAGTCAAGTTCCAACTATAACGATCTCGAAAAAATGAGCGTGCGCGAATTGCTTGAAGGGATTCATAATGAAGATAAAAAAGTTCTGCCAGCCGTCGGGAAAGTAATTCCTCAAATTGAAAAGTTAGTTTCTGGAATTGTGCCGCGGGTAAAAAAAGGGGGGCGGTTGTTTTATATTGGCGCAGGTACAAGCGGGCGGCTGGGCATATTGGATGCTTCTGAAATACCTCCAACGTTTGGGGTTGATTATGGATTGGTTATCGGTTTAATTGCCGGCGGCGATCAGGCAATCCGAAAAGCAGTTGAAAGTGCTGAAGACGATGAAAATCTTTCTTGGGAAATTTTAAAGGAACACCATATCAACGAAACCGACACTGTGGTTGGGATTGCAGCATCTGGCAGGACACCTTATGTAATTGGGGCTGTGAAAAATGCACGTGAAAATGGAATTCTGACAGCCTGCATCACAAATAATCCGGGAAGTGAACTTGCCCAAAACGTTGATATTGCCATTGAAGTAGTTGTAGGACCGGAGTTCGTAACTGGTAGCACCCGAATGAAATCAGGAACCGCACAAAAATTAGTACTGAATATGATTACCACATCCTTAATGATTCAAATGGGACGCGTTAAGGGAAATAAAATGGTAAACATGCAACTTACAAACAAGAAATTAATTATCCGTGGAACCAGAATGATAATGGATGAGTTGGGTTATCCGGAGGAAAAAGCAAGAAGATTATTATTATTACAGGGATCGGTGCAAAAAGTAATAGATGAAGCCAATGGTATTAACAATTAGTCTAAACTTTATTCATAATTGTTAATGATCGGTAAAAATTAATATCTTTGTAGCAGAAAATTATTTGAAACAAACAATGTGTTACAGATTAAAATTGCAACAAAAATTATAAAGAATATTTAAGACAAATCATTTGGCTTACCGTTCTGGTAAGTTTTTGGTTTATTAGGTTTAGTTGGTTTAGGTTAAAAAGGCTGTCGTTGGGCAGCCTTTTGTTTTTAAAGATTTTGATTTTAATGGTAAGAAACACAAATAGTCAGTCATTAAGTTTTGTGTTCTATAAACGTTCATTAATACCAAATTCAATATTGATTTTAAGGAAGTTTTTGTAATCGATAATGATAATAATTTGTTTGTTGAAACATAAAAGAAGGTACACGTTTTACTCTTCCTTTTTGAGATTTGCTTTTTGTTTTTTGGATTTTAGCGCCTTAAGGGGTTTTAATTCATAAGTTTTCCTCCCCAAAAACTGCCCGATAAAAAAACTACCTAAAAGGAAAGGGGCAAGTGCCCATGTCAACTCCAAATCGTGAAATTTGCGTATAATTATTACCAATGGAACCGGAGCATGAATGGCCACAAACCACCAAAACGATAGTTTGCGCAAACCACCGCGAATGTATCCAAAAGGCAGGTTTATAATAATAGTGGCAACGCAGGTATAAAACAAACGCCACTCAAATGTGAGCATATTTGTAAAAATGTGCAGCTTCATTTTAATTTTTTGAAGTAATCATTTGATGTAAGGTTTCAATCCAGTCATCGTTTGCATTTAAACTTTCAACAAGCTGAATTTTTTCGCCACCGTATTTTTCGAACAATTCCTGATATTCAATACCAATTTCAACGATAGTTTCAAGACAATCGGCAATAAAAGCCGGGGCTGCAATTAGTATCCGTTTTGTTCCGTTTTTTCCCAGTTTTATTATTTCCTGATCTGAAAAAGGCTTCAACCAGTTTTTGGTTAGCCGCGATTGAAAA
Source organism: Draconibacterium sp. (assembly GCA_041596165.1). Classification (GTDB taxonomy): domain Bacteria; phylum Bacteroidota; class Bacteroidia; order Bacteroidales; family Prolixibacteraceae; genus Draconibacterium. The sequence continues at coordinate 11,912 of JBFHJA010000024.1, forward strand.
GCCACTGAATAGGCTGATTTTGGCAAAGCCAATTCTTTGGCGAGCAAACGTGTAGTTTCGTAGCAGGTTGCTTTGTAACAATATCTCCCATGTGCGGGCATTTCAGTTTCGCAGGTACAGTTTACCGTTTTTATTTCAGGGTGAACTCTGTCGGTTTGACTATAGGGTAAACCGTGGTACGAAAAAATGATATGGTCAAATTTCTCTGGTTCGTATTTTCTGATTTGTCTGGCAAAAGCATTGATAAACCCGGGGTTTTGGTAGAACTGCGAAATAATTGTCAATTCAGGAATCACATTCCATTTTGCCACTTCTGTGTTTACCAGCTGACTAATTGTACCTGTTGTGGAAGATGCATATTGCGGAAACATTGGCAGAATCACAATTTTATCAAATCTCTTTTCTTTAATAGTTTGCAAAACAACTTTTAACGAAGGATTTTGATAGCGCATTCCCACAAATACCTCGTAGTTTTCGCCAAGTAACTGTTGCAGTTTTTCTTTGCTTTCGTTTGAAATGTACATTAACGGTGAACCTTTTTCGGTCCACAACATTTGATATAATTTTGTTGATTTTGGCGCCCTGAAAGGCACAATAATCACGTTAACCAAAAATTTTTGAAGTAACCACGGCAAATCAATAACTCTTCTGTCGTTTAAAAATTGAAACAAATACCTTCTAACTGCATCAACAGTTGGCTCATCAGGCGTTCCTACATTTACTAATATAACTGCTGTTTTTTGACCCATTTATTTTGTTTCAATATTTGTGTTGAATGTAAAACACAAAACAAGTAAAATCGTTCAATTATTTATTCAAATGAAGCCAGTCAACTCCCTTTTTAAGTTGTTTTAGCGTTTCTTCCTCAAAGCCACCCGGTTCAGGCGAATAATTGTATTCCCACGATGCATTTGCAGGAAGACTAAGCAAAATCGATTCGGTGTTTCCATCAGATTCCAAACCGAATTTAGTTCCCCGATCGTGGATGAGGTTAAATTCCACATATCTCCCCCGTCGCAGGTTTTGCCATTTTTTCTCTCTTTCTGAAAATGGTTTATGCCCATATTTATTCATAAAAACGGCATAAATTTCGGGATAAGTTTTAGCCAGTTCTCTTGTAAAATTAAATAGAGTAGTAAAATTATTGTCTTCACCCGGTTTTAGCCGATCGAAAAAAATACCGCCTACGCCGCGGGTTTCATTTCGGTGTGGCAGAAAATAATAATCGTCGGCCCACTTTTTATATTCAGAATAAAAATTAGTGTCGAACTTGTCACAAATTTTTTTTAAGGTTAGATGAAATGAAGCGGCGTCTTCTGCTTGAATAATGTGCGGGGTTAAATCGATACCACCGCCAAACCACGAAATGCCGTTATCCAACGCAAAATACCGCACATTCATGTGTATAATTGGCATCCACGGATTTACGGGATGAAGTATCGATGAAATGCCGGTAGCTGAATATTCGTCAGCTTTTTCGCCAAGTAATTTTTCCATTTGCGCTGAAAATTTTCCTTTCACAAATGAAAAATTGACGGCTCCTTTTTCAATGATTGCACCTTTTTGCAAAACACAGGTAATTCCTGTTCCAATTTCCTTTTGCCAGGGATGGGCTTCAAATTTTGCTTTTCCATCAGCCTCTTCAAGAGTACTGCAAATCTCTGACTGTATTTTGGCGTAACTTTCAGCTATTTTGGCGATATGTTTCATTGTTCTTTTCGGTTTTTTCGGTTTAAAAATGACAGCGATTTTTTCTGAAATGCATAGAAAAACCGGTACTGACCAACAAGCGATCCAATTATAAATAGCAAAATGTGGTAACTTGGGAAAAGGATTAAAATATATAAGGGAACTTTTATAAAAAGTGAAGTTTCAGGTTGTATTCCCAAAATATGAAATGCGAATTTTCGCACAACAAGTGCAGCACTTCCTGTAATTGAAAAAACAAAAAGGATAATAAACAACTGAAAGTTTGATTTAATTTTCCACTTTTCTTTGAATCTCTGAAGCATTTTAAATTTTTTGAATCAATACTATTTTGCCAGTTCTTCGGCAATATCACGTGCCTGTTTAATTCTGTCTGCCATTCCAATTCCGTTTCTGATATTCCCGGCAAGAATCAGTCCCGGATATTTATCCTGCAACTGGTTTATGGTTTCAAACCGCTGAGCTGAACTCAAACCATATTGTGGAATGGCATATTTATAACGGTAAATTTCAAACAAATCAGGCCTGAAAATCGGCATTCCCAGCATTTGGCATAAATCGCGTGAAATAAGGTCTTCAATTTCTTCGTCATCCAGTGCGTAAATTTCGGGCCGTTTTGTTCCGCCCATAAACACTGAAATTAGTGCGCCGTTTCTGGGGGCGCGACCATTAAAAAACGATGAAGTAAACAGAGCCCCGAGTATATTTCTCTCTTCAATTGTTGGGACAAGTCCTCCAAAAGCATTTAAATCTCTACCTTTCCAATTCCTGTAGCCAACAATTACCTGTACAACCGATGCATATTTCAGTTCTTGAAAAGGTGTTTTTTCCTGATCTGTAATAAAGGGTAGCAAGTTCATCAATTCGTTTGCTCCCGAAGTTGTAATAACTTTTTTAGCCCTGATTTGAATAGACTCGTCATTAATTTCAGTTTGAATTTCGAAGCCGTTTTCTACAGGTAAAATTGTTGTGTTTTTAGCTTTCAGAAAAATATTTTCCGAACCCGTTTTTTCGGTCAAAGCTGCAATTAGTTTGCTTAACCCACCTTTTGCTGAAAAAACTTCTTTTGTAGCTTTTTGCAGGCGCGGATTGTTTTTTTTCTCCTTTGCTTTTTTCATCGCACCCTTAATAAAACTGCCGTAATCCTGTTCCAAAGCGTACAATTTTGGCAGTGCATATTTTGGGATTAAATATTTTGGGTCGCCGGCATAAATTCCCGATATAAATGGATCGATGGCGTAATTTAAAAAACTAACACCTAATCTGCGTTTTACCAAATCGGCCAGATTTTCCTCGGGGTTTTTGCCTTTTTTTCGAAATGGTTCACCTAAAACCCTGAACTTGTCTTTCAATGTAAACAAGGGCGTAAAAACAGCCGACCAAAATCCCGAGGGCAATGCACGCCATTTCCCATTTTTCCAGATCAGACGGCGTTTTGCGCTGGGGTCGGCAGTTTCAAGCGTACACAAACCTTCCAGATCTTCGAACAATTCGGCAACTTCCGGATTTCCTACTACACCTGTATTTGGACCGGTTTCATATATAAAACCATCATCTTTTACTGTTTGAATAACTCCACCTGTTTTTGCCGATTTTTCAATAATCAGCACCTCTTTTCCCTGTTTTTTCAGGTAGAACGCAAGGGTCAAACCGGTTAATCCGGCGCCAATAATTACGATATCTTTTGCAATAGGTGAATTCATATTAAACTGATTTTGAAAAAGTTTTTGTTGTTGAGGTTAAAAGCGGATCAAAAGAAGCTGCAACATTTCTGATAAAAATTAAACCTTCTTCTGTAACAGTAATTTTGTCGTCGGCAACTTTGATAATTCCATCGGCTTCAAATTCTTTTAATTTTGGCAAATCGTATTTTATTGTGTTTTTAATTTCCGTCCCCGACTTTCCAAAACGACTTCCTATTTCTTCCCAGACCACCTGTTCATTGCACATCAATTCGGTTATTACATCGCGGATAATAATCTGGTTGTCGTCTAATTTGTAGCCTTTTATTGTTGGAATTTCACCTTTGCCGGCCAATTTTATGTATTCGTCAATCGACTTTGTGTTTTGCGCGTAAACCGTGTTCAACTGACTGATTGCAGTAACTCCCAGCGCGTACACCTGGCCGGTTGTGCGGCGGGTGCAATATCCCTGAAAATTACGGTGCAGTTCCTTGTTTTGATAGGCTTGAGTCAATTCATCGTTTTCAAGCGCAAAATGGTCGAAACCGATGGCATTGTAGCCACTTTTCATCAGTAGTTCGAAAGCGTTTTCGAACATTTTCATTTTTTCATCGCTTTCCGGAAGACCGTGTTTTTCAAGTTTCTTTTGAATTTTGCTTACCCACGGAACATGAGCATACGAAAAAGTTACCATCCGGTCGGGTCGCAATTCGATGGCTTTTTCAATAGCCCTGACAAAACTTTCTGCATTTTGTTTTGGCAGACCATAAATAAAATCAAGGTTGACAGCCACTTCCGGATCACCATTTTTTAAGTAAGCCATTATTTCATTTACTGGCATCCCCGGCTCTTCGCGGTTAACTGCTTTGAGAACTTCTGTGTCGAAATCCTGAATGCCCAGACTGAACCGCTTGAAACCGGCTTTTTTCAACCCGTCCATTTGCTCAAAAGTAAGGTAAGCCGGATTACATTCAACGGCAATTTCAGGTTTTTCAATGGTGGGAAATGCTGAAAACAGAATCTCATTGATTTCCTGTAAATATTTAACCGGAATAGCGTTTGGAGTTCCACCGCCGTAATGGATTTGCGAAATCGGGCGGGTAGTATCCAAATGGGCTACCATCGTTTTTATTTCAGTTTTTAAGGCCTGAATATAATCGTGAATCACGTGGTCATTTTTGATTCCATAAGAATTACAACCGCAGAAATAACACATTTTCAAACAAAAAGGAATGTGAAAATAGAACGATATATTTTGTGGAGAATGTTGATTTGATTCCGTCAAAGCTTTCCGGAAATCGGCCTGTGTAAATTCTTCTGTAAAAAAATTGGCAGGCGGATAACTTGTGTATCGCGGAACCGGGTTGTTGTATTTCTGTAATAAATCGTTGGCAATCATTCTGTTTTCAAATTTAATGAATTAAATGTTTCTTTTCCAATCGGTGTTTTTCACCCAGTCGGCAAGGAATTTGGCATTTTCGTATGGCAGTCCGGGAATAAAACCGTGACCGAGGTTAAATATCCAGTTTTGGTTTTTACTGCCAAAATCGATGAGTTGATTCAACGTTTTTTCAATTTCTTCCTGTGGCGCGTACAAAAGACGTGGATCAACATTTCCCTGCAAACCAATTTCAGGATGAACTATTTCCCGAGCTGTTTGCAGCGAAGTTTGCCAGTCGATACTTAAAAAATCACAATCTTCCGGGGTAATATTTTTAATTCCTGCAGCCAAACCTTTGGGAAAGAAAATAAACGGAACACCTTTCGCACGAACCGCAGCAGCTATCTTTTTTACTGAAGGCATAAACAGTTCATCGTATAAATCGAAAGGAATCAAACCTGCGTGAGTATCGAATAACTGAAAAACTTCAACGCCATGTTTTATTTGTTCTTCGGCATAAACAATCGATAAATCGGTGAGTTCTTCAATCAGTTTTTGCGTAGTTTTTTTATTCTGGTAAATGAATTTAATGGCATCCGGGAAATCGCCTTTTCGCCCTAACCCCTGCAGCATAAACAAAAGAACGGTGAGCGGAGCACCGCAAAAGCCGATTAAGGGTATATGTGCGGGTTTGGTTTTTATGATTTCGTCAACAACATCGTAAATGTAGTTGAGTTTCGAAGGGTCGGGATTTAATCCGGCAAGCGGATTGCTGCGTTCAAATAACGGTTTTTCAAAAACCGGCCCGGCATCGGTGAAATCGAGTCCCATTCCCAGTGCATACGGAATTACAAGAATATCGCTAAACAAAATGGCAGCATCAACACCCAAATCGTGAATAGGCAAAAGCGTAACCTCAGCGGCAATTTTTGGGTTTTGCATCATCTGCCAAAAAGTGTAATCTTCTTTTATTTTGAGGTACGAAGGCAAAACACGACCCGCTTGTCGCATAAACCAAAAAGGTGGTCGTGAGGTTGCTTTTCCTTTTAAAGTCTGTAATAAAATTGGTTCTGTCATTTTTGTTAATTTCTGAAACTCAGTTTTATAATTATTTCAATTGTTTTAGTGCCATATAACTGGCTTTCACTGTTTTTTCAATGTCTTCATTTGTGTGTGCTCCCGACAAAAATCCGGCTTCATATTGCGAAGGTGCAAGGTAAATCCCACTTTCCAGTGAAAGTTTAAAGTAATTTGTAAATAGTTTTGTATCACTTTTCATTACATCAGCAAAAGATTTTACATTTTCTTCTTCAGTAAAAAACAGGGTAAACATGGAACCCATGCGATTTATTACTCCTTTAAAACCGAGTTCATTCAGGTTATTTTGAAGACCTACTTCTAATAGTGCCGATTTTTCTTCCAGGTTTTGGTAGAAGTTTTCTGTATTTTTCAGCAAACGAAGGGTTGTTAAACCGGCAGCCATTGCCAGTGGATTTCCCGACAAAGTTCCGGCCTGGTAAACCGGACCTTTTGGAGCAAGTTGGTCCATAATTTCAAGCTTTCCTCCGTACGCGCCAACGGGCAAACCACCGCCAATTATTTTTCCGAAAGTTGTTAAATCGGGAGTAATTCCAAGAATTTCCTGTGCTCCGCCAATTGAAAGCCTGAAACCTGTCATTACTTCATCAAAAATCAAAACTGTTTTGTTTTCATCACACAATTTCCGAACACCTTCCAAAAAGTCTTTTTCAGGAATAACAACTCCCATATTTCCTGTTATGGGTTCAAGAATAACGGCAGCGATTTCGTTTTTATGTTGTTCGAAAAGCCGTTCCACTGAAGCCAGATCATTGAATCCGGCGGTCAAAGTATCACGGGCAGTACCTTTTGTAACACCCGGTGTGTCAGGGATTCCATACGTCAGCGCACCTGAGCCGGCAGCAATCAAAAAGCTGTCGTTGTGACCATGGTAGCAGCCTTCGAATTTTATAACCAAATCGCGCCCGGTGTAACCACGTGCCAAACGCAAAGCGCTCATTGTTGCCTCAGTTCCCGAGTTTACCATTCGAACTTTATCGATGGAAGGAACAAGATTTTTAATGAGTACAGCCATTTCGGTTTCAAGTAATGTTGGCGCGCCAAAACTTGCACCCAATGCAGCTGTTTCCTGAATAGCTTTAACCACATCGGGATGAGTATGCCCCAAAATCATAGGTCCCCAGGATCCTACATAATCAATAAATTCGTTTCCGTCAATATCGGTAACTTTTGATCCGTTTGCTTTGGCAATAAAAAGTGGGTTTCCACCAACATTCCGAAATGACCGGACAGGTGAATTTACCCCGCCGGGAATATGTTTTTGCGCTTCTGTAAAAGCTGATATACTTTTCTTGTAATTCATTTTTCCTAAAAATTAAAATCGAATAAAATTGCTTCTGTGAGTCAGTATTTTTTTAATGAAAGGTGGATTCAAAAAACCTTATTTTATTTTTTCCAACCTTAGTAAAAAACTCAGATTTTAACCTTATTAATTTTCTGTATATCAATAAGGTAATAAGGTTTGTGGTATTCTCCATCATTATTCTACTAAGGTTTTTTTTTAATATATCTTAATTATTGAATCTTGATTTACTTCTTTCCTTCGTCTCAAATCTCAAAGGCTAAACTAAATCCTGAATAATTTCCTGCGTATGGTAGGAAATTATCAAATCTGCTCCGGCACGTTTTAGTCCGGTAAGCAGTTCGTTTACAATTCTTTTTTCA
>JBFHJA010000025.1:0-19370 GCA_041596165.1 Draconibacterium sp.
CAACATGTGGTTGTGGCGGGCCATCGATAAGTGAGGATTTGTATTTTTTACTCCGTTTGTAAAGAATGGTGGATTTGAAACTATTAAATCGAATTTGCTATTTGCATTTGCGGTAAAATGCTGAAAGGAAGTATTCTGAATAAAAATACGAGCCCGCCATTTTGAGTTTTGTACATTTTCCACTGCTTCTTCGGCTGCATTTTTTTCAATCTCAACACCTGTAATTTGAGCATCACAACGCTGCGCCATCATCAACGAAATCAAACCTGTTCCTGTTCCAATATCAAGCACTTTTGTTACTCCTTCAACATTTGCCCAGGCACCCAGCAAAACCCCGTCAGTATTCACTTTCATTGCAGCCTTTTCCTGAATGATTTTGAACTGTTTGAACTGAAAATAGTTATTGTGAGCCATTACAAGGTTTTTGATTTATAATTTTGCAACTACAAATTTAATCGTTGTGTTCTATTTATTTAGAATTTGTTTTTTGTCTTTTAAAATTTTAAATCAAACACAAAATCAATATTGAAAACCAAAACCAGTGTTTTTAATTATGAGTTTCGAATTTGATAAAAACAGATTAGAGAGAGAAAAATCAGAATCTCAGTCCTCAAAAAATACAGGTATTCTAAAGTTGTGAAAATTGTTCATCTTAAAAAGATTTCAAAAAAAACACGTTTCGGCAATCTTTTTTTTACAAGGTCAACAACCAACGCCTTTTGCTAATGAAAGGGTATGAATCCGATATGCAATATAATACTTCGCAAAAAAAGCGCTTAATTATTTTGATGTGTTTGTATTTTTTTCAATTTGACTTTCAATATTTTTCTTTACCCGCTCCTTTAATTCATCATTTCTCTTGATTAATGATTTTATTTTCTCTATTTCTTTGTCATCTTTCAAATTCTTAAGTTCTTCTTTCAAAATTTCTTGCTTATTGTCAATCTCAGCAAGGTAATCTTTTTTAATTTCCAGTTTTTCTGATTTAAATGCTTCATCAAAAATTAAATCTTCCGGAGATTTTACATCATTTGAATCTGTTGTTTGCACGACCTGTTTTGGGATGAATTCTATTTCGTCAATACGTCGTTGGTTCATAAAACTTGGCGAAACAATTTCTATTTGACTTTCATGGAGTTTATCCATCACATTTGCATTCAGATTGGAACTTGTGCTAAAATATTTGCTGCTGTCTTCCAGAAAACCATGAATTTTATAAACAACCGAAAAATCGCCCAGGCCCATTATATATACATAAGGGTCAGTTAATCCGGTTGAAATAGCTGCATCGAGTAAAGCTTCTTCAATTTTAACTCGTGATACATCATAACCCAATGAAACTGACGTAGAAATAACAGTTTTTGTTTTACGGGTTAATTTAACCGGATTACTGGCAATATATAGATTTGGAATCGTAATAAAATTACTGTCTTCCAGTTGAATCTCAGTATGAAAAATACTTTGTTTTGTTACTCTGCCATGAAAATCTTCAATTTTTATCAAGTCTCCATTTCGAAACCGATTCATTGAATTATTCATTATGCCGGCAATAAGATTTCCCAAAACTGTAGTTGAACTTAAAGCAATTCCTGCACTAATAATTATTGCGAGGAAGCTCAATATTTGACCTTTATGAGTTTTATCGATAGGCAGGACCAGAATGAATACCAATATTCCAAAGAGTACTAAAAAAAACGCAATCACACCTTTTGTAATATGCCCGTTTGAAGCTGTTGGTTTTAATTTTTTAAATATCCACGAGTTTAAAACCAAAAGGATAATTGAAATCAACAATACGACAGTCGGTCCTACATACGATACGAGTATTTTTAATTCATTTTCCATTTTTACAGTTCTTTACAACGGAAGTTGGTTAAAAAAACCAATCCTACCCGTTAATTTATGGATTAAATATAGCTGATTTAAGCAAGCCTTTAAGAACATTTCCTGAATTTCATCAGGAATATATGGGTTGATATATTGAACCGTCAATTCGGCTTTATAGCATTCCCCAAAACTTTGCAAGGGAAAATGTAATTTTAAAATTTCTCAAACGCCCCCAGTCCAAAAAGTGCAAAGTCGTATTTTATCGGGTCGGCGGGATCAAATTTGCGAAGGGTTTGAGTAACTTCTACAACGGCTTTCCAGTCGTTTGATTTTCGTTGTAACAAGCCTAATTTCCGGGCAACATTTCCGGTGTGAACGTCAAGTGGAAGTAACAATTCGGAAGGTGGAATTCCGTTCCATAAACCAAAATCAACACCTGTTATATCCTTGCGCACCAGCCAGCGTAAAAACATGTTTAAACGTTTTGCTGAAGCTCCTTTTTCAACATTCGAAACGTGTTTCCGGCTGCGTTCGCCATTTATTTCAAAAAACACGTTATAGAATTCCGACAATGCTGATTTTACTTTGTTTTCTTTCCGAAAGCCTTTTTCGAAAACAGCTTGTAAACCTCCGTGATTCTTGTAAATATTTTTCAGTGATCGTATAAAATAAATACAATCGGCACCATTAAATGTGCGATGTACAAATTTTTCAATATTTTTCAGGTCGTTAGCAGCGTGATTTAAAATAAAATCGTGAGGTTCATCATCCAGCAAATTCATCAATTTTGTTGCATTTTTAATTATAGATTGTCGGTTTCCCCAGGCAATTGTAGCCGTCAAAAATGCTGCTATTTCAATATTTTCTTTTCCTGAAAAATTCTTAGGAATCTGAATTGGGTCGGTTTCAATAAAAAAGGGCTGGTTGTATTTTATTGCCTTTTCATCTAAAAAGGATTTTAAATCAAGTATGAATAGTTGGTCGTCAGACATTATATGTAATTATTTGAACGCAGTTGGAAACAACGCCACCCATTCGCTACTCCGCAATTACACCGTCTTTTATATGAATGATTTTATCCGATCGTTCGGCAAAATTATCGTCGTGGGTAACAATGATAAAAGTTTGGCCAAAATCGTCACGCAGTTGAAAAAGCAGTTCGTGCAATTCGTCACGGTTGGCAGAATCGAGATTACCGGAAGGTTCGTCGGCCAAAACTACCGAAGGGTTGTTGATTAATGCACGTGCAACAGCAACCCTCTGTTTTTCGCCGCCCGAAAGTTCAGATGGTTTATGTTCTTTCCGATCTGAAAGGCCAAGATATTTCAGTAATTCAAGTGCCTTTTTCTCGGCTTCAGGTTTTGATTTTTTTGCAATAAAAGCCGGAATACAAACATTTTCGAGTGCCGTAAATTCAGGCAGAAGATGATGAAACTGAAAAACAAATCCAATTTCCTTGTTTCGAAATGCTGAGATTTCCTTTTCGTTAAAGGTCGAAATATTTCTGTTGTTGAAGTAAATGCTGCCGTTGTCGGGTTTACTAAGTGTTCCGAGAATCTGTAAAAGTGTTGTTTTCCCGGCACCGCTGGCACCCACAATCGAATAAACCTTCCCCATCGGGATTTCAAGATTTATCCCTTTAAGAACCTCAAGAGCGCCGAACGATTTTTTTATGTTTTCAGCTTTAATCAAATGTGAGTTGCAATAATTGAAATGAAGAAACTATGAATATTGAAGATTTATATCCTGACTATGAAGAACAATATTAATCCTCATATTTCTCTTTGATCTCTTTTGTAATCTCATCAGCATCTCTGCTCACCGATTCAGATACTTCGTTCATTTCCTTTTTAATATCACTAGCCTGCTTGTTTACAGTATTCGAAATCTCATCCATATCTTTTTTAATATCAGACGAATAGTCATTGATTTCGCGTTGTATTTCATTTGTAGCTTTTTTAAACTCGCGCATTCCTTTTCCCAGTGTTTTTGCTATGTCAGGAATAGCTTTCGACCCAAAAAACAGAAGTGCCAGTAGCATTACCAAAACAATTTCGCCACCGCTTATAAATAGAATAAAATTTGCCATTGCTGTTGTATTAAGGCGACAAATATACAAATTGAGTTGTTGATTATCTCATAAAAAGATTTAAAAAAGAAGTAAGGGGCTGTTGGAAAATTGTTGAGGATGGTGGGTCCAGAGTTTCGGGTTCAAAGTTTAAAGTCGCAAGTAACCAGAGAAAAGTAAAAGGCACAAGGTATTCAGCACAAGTTTCCGGTACAAAATTTCAAGCATTTAATATAAAGTATTGTGCATCTAAAAAACAAAAATGGCCGCCTCCAACCGGAGACAGCCATTTCCAAATTATTTTATAACAGTTGCTTATGCTAATTTAGCAACAACTTTTTTAAATCTTTTTGATGCTTCATAAACAATTGGTGAAGCTACAAAGATTGAAGAGTACGTACCAATACCAATACCAACAAGAAGTGCAAATACAAATCCGCGGATATTTTCACCACCAAAAATAAAGATGATTAACAATACAACCAGTGTAGTGAGCGAAGTATTTAATGTACGACGCAACGTATGGTTCATTGCTTCATCCATATTAACTTTCAAATTGCGTTTTGGATGGATATGCAAGTATTCACGGATACGGTCATAAACTATCACCGTGTCGTTGATAGAATACCCAATCACGGTGAGGATTGCAGCGATAAATGCCTGATCGATTTCGAGTGAAAATGGTAATATACCATGGAACATGGAAAATACTCCAAGAGTGATAATTGTATCGTGAGCCAGAGATAATACCCCGCCCAATCCATATCTCCAGTCACTAAACCGCACCATTATGTATAGGAAAATTGCCAATAATGCAATTGTGATTGCAACTAATGCATCCTTTTTAATATCATCAGAAATGGTTGGTCCCACTTTTTGTGAACTTGTACGATAGTTGTCCGAAAAATTATTGTAATCCACATTCGCAAGAAATCCACCTTTTACCAAACCATCATAAAGTGCCTGATCAACCTCGTTGTCAACACTTTCCGACAATTCTTCGATTTTGTATTTTGTTGTGATGCGAACCTGGTTGTCAGAACCAAAAGTTTTAACTTCAGGTGGTACACCAAATTCAACAGCTAATGCTTTCTGAACATCACCAACTTTTACGTCCTCATCAAACCTTACTGTGTAAGTACGTCCTCCCTGAAAATCGATTCCAAGATTAAACCCACGAACAGCAAACGAAATAATTGAAAGTGTAAGAAGTGATCCGGAAATGATATAGGCAATTTTGCGTTTATCAAGAAATTTTATTGTTGGATTTACCAACCAGCTTGCAGTAATTTTTGAAGTAAAAGTAATCTTTTTGCTTTTCCTCAATTGCCATTCAAAAATCAAACGGGTAATAAAAATTGCAGTAAACAAAGAAGTTACAATACCCACCATTAAAGTGGTAGCAAAACCTTTGATTGGTCCTGATCCAAATAAATAAAGTACAATACCAGTAATAAGCGTAGTTACCTGACCGTCAATAATAGCTGAATACGCATTTTTATAACCATCGGAAATGGCAAGACTGATACCTTTTCCAGCGCGTATTTCCTCCTGAATCCTTTCGTAAATAATAACGTTGGCATCAACCGCCATACCCATTGTTAACACAATACCTGCAATACCGGGTAAAGTAAGAACAGCGCCCAGCGAAGCTAAAATCCCAATAAGGAAAAACAAGTTTGCCAAAAGGGCAATGTTTGCTGTAAGACCTGCTTTTTTACTGTAAAAGAACAACATATAGGCAAGCACCATTATAAAAGCCACAACAAATGATAACATACCCGAGCGGATCGATTCAGCACCCAGTGATGGCCCAACAATTTGTTCTTCAACAATTCGTGCCGGCGCCGGCATTTTACCCGATTTCAATACGTTCGCAAGGTCTTTCGCCTCTTCGATACTTTCTAAACCAGTGATGCTTGAGCGGCCTCCAGAAATTTCATTTTGCACAGTTGGAAACGAACGAACATAATCGTCGAGTACAATTGCAATTGATTTGCCAATATTCTCCTTAGTCATTCGTTGCCAGGTTTTTGCACCTTCGCTGTTCATGCTCATGGCCACTTCCGGATTCGAACCCATCTGGTCAAAATCCTGACGGGCATCGGTAATAACATCACCATCAAGTGGCGCACGACCATCGCGCGAAGTAACTTTTAAGGCAATCAATCTGTAATAGTTTCCATTCTGGCCAGTAGGTTTTGCTGACCAACGGAAAATCATGTTCTGTGGGAAAATATTTTTTACCTGAGGTTGGTGCAAATATTTATTTATCTGAACTGTATCCTTAAAATGAGCCATCCCAACTATCGGTCCGGGAAACAATTGTCCGCTTTGGTCGGTGCTAGGGTTTAACAAAGCAAAAAGCGGATATTCCTTTTTGAAATCGGCCATGTTATCTACCGCTGAAGAATCAGTGCTTGTTGTACCAGCCATTTCTTCCAAAAGTGAACTCTCAGTTTTGGCAGAATCGGCAGCAGCCACTTCAGTTGCAGTTGCATTTAACGAATCAGTAGCTGCAGGAACAACTGTGTTACCCTGCATGTCTTTAATTTTTTGATTGGCAGCCAGCAAATACTGATACACTTCCTGATTTTCGTAAGTTTCCCAGAACTCAAGCATTGCAGTACCCTGCAACAGGTTACGAACCCTGGCCTGATCTTTTACACCGGGCAATTCAACCAAAATACGTCCTTTGGTTTGCAATTGCTGAATATTTGGCTGAGCAACACCAAAACGGTCGATACGTGTACGCAAAATATTGAACGAGTTATCGATAGCTGCATCGGTTTCTTTTCTGATAACATCAAGCACTTCAGCATTTGTTGAGTTAAAGTTAACCCTGTCGCGAAGGTCCATCGTGTTAAAAACAGAAGCCATTTTTGCATTCGGATCAATTTCTTCAAAAGCTTGCCCGAAAAGAGTTACAAAATCTTTCTGGCTGTTAAGCTGAAGTTGAGTTGCCCTTGCCAAAGCAGCATTAAATGTTGAATCGGTGTTATAATCCGACATTGCCCTGATCAAATCGATCACCGAAATTTCCAGAGTAACGTTCATTCCACCTTTTAAATCGAGCCCTAAATTGATTTCAAGCTCTTTAACGTCTTTGTAAGTAAATTTTTTCAGGCCCATAAAGTTGTATACAACTTCACCCGAAACAGAATCAAGGTAATGATATTCCTTGTCAGGATTACCTTGTGCATATTCAATGGCATGTTTTTCAATTTGTTTCGATTTCCAGGTAAAAGATAACTGGTAAACACAAACTGCAGCCAAAAGAACAGCGAATGTAAAAATTACACCTTTGTTTTGCATTTTAACTTAGTTTTTTAATGATTAAAATTTGAATATTATTTTTTGAAATTTTTGTTGATTCACAACAATATATGATTCTCAAGGATTTGAAAAATCCCTGTCCCTGTTCATAGAAAACACAAGGATTTTACGAATTTAACGGTATGTCATCAGGGACCGAATAAAAATAATTTTTGAAAGCCAGGTAATGGTAAGTGTTTATAAGTGGAGTGGTTTGGGTTTGCACCTCCGCTTTTAAAACCTGGTAATTTCTTAATTGATAGTATTTTTGGATGAATTTATCCTGCGATTTAAGTTGTAGTTTTCGTGAGACTGTTTTCTCTACAGTTGTTTTTACCCCAATGTTTAACGACTGACTGACAAGAACAAATGTCTTTTGTTCCTGATTTTCTTTTGATGAACTGTCCTCGATTTCTTTTGCCTCCGCCGTGTTTTTGTCAAAATAATGATCGAACAAAGTAGCCAGACCAATTACCGCCACAAAAAGTGCCAGTTTTAATACTACTTTCTTTGATATTTTCTTTTTGATTTTCACTGCATTAGTTTAAAGCGGGGCAAATATACCGAAACATTTCAGGTTTGCAAAAATGAAGGTTGTAAATTTGTGGTTTGAAACACTTTAAAACCTGCAATGCAAAATCTATTTGTTTACGGCACTTTACTTTCTACCGAAATAACCCAAAAACTTACGGGGAAAACATTTAAAACTGTACCCGCAATTTTGAAAGATTATAAAATGTATCGTGTGAAAGATTGTGATTATCCGGCCATAATTAGGGAAGAAGGAGTAGAAACAACGGGAAAAATCCTGCTAAATGTTGATGAGTTGGATTTAAGGAATCTGGCGGATTTTGAAGGTAATGAATACGAACTTCGCAAGGTAAAAGTATTAAACAATAATAAATTGGAAGATGCTTTGACTTTTGTTTGGGCTGAAGAAAAAAATAGATTGGAAAATCGCGAGTGGAATTTTGCAGAATTCCAAAGAGATAGGTTGAAATTTTATTAGCATGTTGCTTTACCTCCCCCGTTGCTTCGCGTCAGTAGGGTGGCACTCCTCCCAACCAATACTTATTCAACTTGTTATGAGCTCTTTTCTCTCCTCAGTATTTTTACAATTCGCTTATAAACAATCTCCGATAAATTCCAGTTGTATCCATCAAAATTGGTTGTATTCATAAATTGAATGACAACCGTGTCAATTTTTTTGTGGTATTTGGCAATACTCTGGTAGCCGGGAACAAGGCCTGTATGTTCGTACACGTATATGGAAGAATAGATTTCCTGTTCCCCGTCATCGAATACCGAGCCGTCGTTTAATGCCCTCAGGAATATGCCAACATCTTCAGCGGTAGCCAACATACCCTGTTCCACAGTCTTTAAATCGGGTTCATATCCAGCATAATAGCCACTCATCACCTCATTAATATTCACTTCTTTCAACGAAAAAAAAGTATTTTCCAGCCCGAGTGGATTCAATATTTCCGTTCTTATGTATTCGTTGTGACCGTTAATTGTAACTTTATCTATTAGCCAGGAAAGCAACAAATAATTGGTATTAGAATACTTGTACCTTTTGCCAGGTTGAAACTTAGCAGGTAAATCAAGTACAAGTTCAAGGGTTTCTTCTCTGCTTTCGGGCGGATTTTCCCAAAAACCAGGATAGTCGGTGAAATTGGGAATGCCACTGCGATGCTGCACCATCATTTTTAAGGTGATTTTATCGGCATATTCTATTCTTCCCACCAATTCGGGAAAGTAGTCAGCGAGTGTTTTATCCAACGACAAACTTTTGTCGTTGACCAATTTGGCGATAGCAACTGCAACATATAACTTGCTAATGCTGGCAATCTTGAATAATGCGTGAGGGTCGGCAGGTATTTTGTTTTTTGTGTCTTTCCAGCCAGCAGCATAAAATGCCGGTGGTTTGCCAGCTTCATCCACATACACAATCACTCCGTCAAATCCATAGCCAAGTGCTTCATCCAATTGTTCCTGAACCGAATTTGGCAGTGGTAATATCCAGGCCTTTACCAAAATCCATGGTACGAAATACAAAGAGCTTATGCTTGCCATAATAAAAACAATTCTGAGTATTTGTTTTATTTTTTTCTTGTTCATAATTTCGTTTTTTTAATGTTCCTGTTAATTTATGCTTTCGGCAACCTGCCATAAATCGAAATCACCATAATGTTCCAGAGAGTTGCCGCAATGAACTATTATAATTTCCTTATCCGGAATAACATAAATATTTTGTCCTAAATTTCCGGAAGCTGCAAATTGAAAAGTGGAATCGCAATTCGCATGTCCCCACCACTGATAGTTGTAATAAACATGTTTGCAATCTTTCCCAAACCAGTTGGGATAAATGTCGCGGGGTATCTTTTTATTTTCGCGCGTTGACTCCAATGTCCATTTTTTTGAGATGATTTGATTTCCATTCCAGTTGCCCTCATTTAGAAAAAGACGTCCAAATCTGGCATAATCAATGGCCCTTGCAATTAATCTGCTTGGCATATATTCGAAACCCGATTTTTTACTGTCGATGGAGAACAGCGCATCGTATTCCATTATTTTTGACCAGAGCTTCTCTTCAAGGTATTCAGATACAGTGTGTTTTGTTGCTCTTTCAATTATTAATCCCAAATAACTGGTATTATAATTACAATATTGAAAAGTACCTCCTGGGTCAGTTGCTATTTTAACCTTTTTAAGCAACAGTTTCCGAACATTGGGATGATAGTAACCAACTGCTTCATCGTGCCACGGAGCATGAATATATGTTCCCGGAATATAGCTGGTGTTGTATGCAAGCCCTGAACGCATTTCCAATAAATGCTTAATTGTAATTTTACTGAACCCTGAATCTCTTTTCAGAAGTTCCGGAATATACTTCGTCATCGGGTCTTCTACACCCGAAATCAAACCGTCATCGATAGCTGCACCAATTAAAAACGAAATAAATGATTTTGCCATGGATTGCGAATGAAAATAAGAATCTTTGGTAAATCCATTAAAGTATCTCTCATATAAAATTGTGTCCTTACGGATGAAAATCAGTGCAGTTGTCTGCGATTTTTCTGCCCATTCCTCAAATGTTTGAAACCCGGAGCGCGACACTCTTTCCTGAAATAAATCTTCAACATATTTTTTGTCATGGTTTTCATTAAATTGAAAGGCATTTTTAGCGCCCTTTATCGTTCTGTTTTCATAAAGTTTGTAATCATAAACGTCAGCTACATTTTGAGTTATTAAACGGTAAACATAAACCGGAGAATATTTTATGGATAAAATAGCCAGAATAAGACCCAAAAGCATAAATGGTGTTAAGGCAATTATTTTAATTGTTTTTTGCATTTTCTATGATTTGATTTTGGAGCGTGATTTTCGGAATCCACTATAAATTAAAAAGAATGCCAACAGAATTTCTGCAAGTGCCATGGGCAAGGCAAGAATATTTTCTATGGTGTTTGAAGTTTGAACTTCGAATAAACTCAACTGGCGGGAGCCATGCAGAAACGTATAACAAATTCCGCCGAAATACAGTAAAAAACCTAAAAGATTTGGAACTGATTTTGATTTAAGCGATAAATATCCCAGTCCGATTAAGTGCAATCCAAATATAATAAGGCCAACAGACCATAATTTTTCAAACAGTTGCAAATGATACGTGGTTTCTGTTACGTTAGGTTTGTCTGATAAAGGGTTTGCTACAGTTAAAACTGGAATTAATTGAAACAGCTGAAAGACAGCAATCCCGAGAATCAGAGCATAAATAATTCTTATGAAAGCAGTTATCTTTGATATTTGCTTTGAGGTGCTGCGAAAGTAAAAATACAATGCAATTGCAACTATTAAGTCGGTTATAAAAATTAGACTCCAACCCAACAATTCTGCAAAAAACAATGATTTATTAGCAATTAGATTCTGTAAAGTAATTTCAGGAGAATCTGCGACGAGATTAATGTGTGCGTATCCATACGCGAAACCAGCGGCAATGGCCATAATAACCAATGAAATACCAGCAATAATTCCCTGTTTCTTTTCTTTGATTTGCATACCAAAATAGTTTTAAATTCATCTTGCTAAAATACCAGTCACCAGCGGCACGGTTTCACCAATGGCGTATATAAAATGCTTGTCTTTTTTGATTTCTCTTATTATTTTAAAGTGTATTTATCAAAAAAAGTTTACTACAGTTTATATAATTTTGGATTACTCCAGTGTTTTCTTTTCCCTTTAGTTGAATTTTCATTTCAGTCCAAACAAAAGTCATATAATACCAAACCTTCAATTTTAATCTTATTTTAATTACTGCAACATTATGGCAATTATAGGTCGGGTTTTTTCGAGGTCGTTCAAATCAAGTTTTAACCCAAGAGGCTCCATTTGTTGCAGTATCATTTCATAAATGGGTTTCATTTCAGCAAATGGGCCAATTACCGATTCTCTGGGAGTTGCTCCGTGGTTGTTTTTTATGGTTTTATCAGCCCTTGCATCAATGAGCATCTGTACAATTTCGATATGGCAAAAAAAAGCGGCTGCATGCAAGGCAGTCGAACCTTCGTTATTTTTAATGTCAAGTTCTGCATTAGCATCAATTAAAATTTTAGCAATATCGGTTTTACCAAAGGTTGCAGCAGTGATTAACGGCGTTGAGCCACTCATTTGTTCTTTAACATTAATATCGGTTCCGGCTTCAATATGTTGCTTTACGATTTCAATATTATCGGATAATATTGCTGTTTGAATATCGATTTTTGGTTTCTCTGTAATTGACGTAGTTTTTAAATTATTTTCCGACTTTGGATTATTACTGTTTCCGGATTGAGTGCATGAACTTGTTAGTAAAAGTATACTGAACGATAAGTTTACCAGCATTTTAATTCTTTTCATTTTAATTCTTTTCATGATCTTAAATTTTAATATTTGACTTTGAAAATTGTTTTACAAAGGTGAAACAATCGCTAATGCAAGGCCAATGAACTATGCAGCCAAATGTGTAAAGTTTGAATAAGACATAAAAATTATGACGCACAGATAACAATTATGACGCAAGTGTTCCAGTTTTGCGAATCCTGAGAATTGCCGTAAAATATGAATTTGTGTAAATTTTTCTACTTTAGCATTAGCAAAAATGAGCATGTCGGACACGTCGAATATTACATCAGATTTCATTAAAAAGGTAGAAACGATGATTCTGGAGAATCTCCCGAATGAGCAATTTGGGGTTTCTGAATTGGCAGAAGCCATGAATATGAGCCGTTCTAATTTACTCCGAAAAATTAAAAAGGAGACTCAGCTTTCTGCGAGTCAATTTATTCGTCAGGTTCGCCTTATAAAAGGAATGGAAATGCTTAAACAGAATACATTATCTGTTTCTGAGATTTCCTATCAGGTTGGTTTTGGAAGTACTTCCTATTTCATTAAATGCTTTCGCGAATATTATGGATATCCGCCGGGTGAGGTAGCAAAAGGAGCAGTGGCAGATGAAAATGAATCTACTCATGCCAATGTTTTGCATCGATTCAGGTGGCACATATTAACTGCGATAGCCTTAATTGTAGTTGTTATTACTGCCTTGCTTCTCACTAAAAAAAGTGCTGTTTCTACTGAAATTGAGAAATCAATTGCGGTGCTACCTTTCAAAAATGAAAGCAGCGATTCGTTGAACCTGTATTTCGTTAACGGACTTATGGAATCTACGTTGAACAACCTTCAAAAGATTGGAGATTTGCGGGTAATTAGCAGAACCTCGGTAGAAAAGTTTAGAAATGCGAGTCAAGGTATTCATGAAATAGCCGAAGAACTCAATGTGAGTTATATAGTAGAGGGTAGCGGGCAGCGGGTTGGAAATCAGGTTTTGCTCAATATCAAACTGATTGAAGCTTCTGGTGACAGACCGATCTGGGTTGAGCAATATACCCGTGAAATCGGGGATGTTTTTGCACTTCAGAATGAAGTGGCAAGGGAAATAGCAGAAGCGATTCAAGCAATTGTAACCCCCGCGGAATTGAAACAAATTGAAAAAATTCCTACTGAAAATTTGTTGGCATGGGATTATTACCTCAAGGCACTTGACCCTTTTAACTCCCGAACAAAAGAAGGTTTGGAAAAGGCCATTTCCTTATTTGAAAAGGCTATAGAAAACGATGAACAGTTTGCCCTGGCTTACGCCAATGTTGCCATATCGTATTACTTTCTCGATCTCAACCAAAAACAAAAACAGTACACCGAACTTATCAACAACTTTGCGGACAAAGCTCTGCTTTACGATCCCAAATCTGCTGAAAGCCTCATCGCCAAGGCACTTTATTATATGCAAAACGGGGAGTACCGATTGGCTATGCCACATCTTAAGAAGGCTCTGGAGTACAATCCTAACTCATCGGCGGTGTTGCAAATGCTTGCAAATTTATACGCCAATGCAGTTCCCAATACTGAAAAATACCTTGAGTACGCTTTGAAAGGTATTCAACTCGATATCGCCAATGATTCCATCACCAAAAGCTATGTTTATTTAAGTCTGAGTAACGCACTTATCCAATCTGGTTTTGTAGATGAGGCGATTACCTATATCAACATGTCGCTGAACTACAATCCAGAGAATTATTATGCGCCGTTTTTGAAAACATTTCTCCTGTATGCCAAAGACGGCAATTTAGAGCAGACAATTAAACGATTGATAAATGAATGGAAAAAGGATACAGCCCGTCTGGATATCTTGCAGGAAGTGGCGAAATTCTATTATTTTCAGGAAAATTACGACAGTGCCTTTTATTATTTTGAAAAATTTGTCGAAGCCAGAGAAAGAAACGGCCTGGATATTTATCCCCAGGAAGATGTAAAAATTGCCACAGTTTATGCAAAGAAAGGACTGGATTCACAGGCCGCAAAATTTTTCAATTCATATGCCGAGTATTGCGAAAAAGACCAATCAATATACAAAAGTGCCAGCATGGCGGTAAAGTATGCGTATGAAAATAAAAACGACAGAGCGGTTGAGCAACTCAAAATTTTCGCAACTCATGATAATTACCAGTATTGGATCTTACTTTTCATGGAAAAAGACCCGCTCATGAAACCACTGAAAAACCATCCTGAGTTTGATGGAATCAGCAAAAAAATCGAAAAACGGTTTTGGGCAAAACACAATAAATTGAAAGAATTATTAAAGAATAAAGGCCTTTTATAAAAAGCAAAACCCCTAAAAAAACTTGCACTGTCGGGTTAGTTGGCATACACAGCAAACAAAAAAAAACGGTTGATCCCAAAAGGAACCAACCGTTTTAACGTATGAAAATATTTGTTGCTTATAGTATATTCATTCCATCTAGTACGTCCATAATTCCTTTTACAGAATTGGCTGATGCGTGCAGCAATTGTTTTTCGTCGTCATTTAAAGCTACTTCAATTATTCTTTCGATACCGTTTTTACCCAGTACAACTGGTGCTCCAACAAACATATCGTTCAAACCATATTCGCCATCCAATTTGACGCAACATGGGAAAACACGTTTTTGGTTCATTACAATGGCTTCAACCATTTGTGCTGCTGCCGAACCCGGAGCATACCATGCTGAAGTTCCCATTAAATTTACCAATTCGCCACCGCCTGATTTTGTGCGCTCAACAATTGCATTCAATTTTTCTTCATCAATTAATTCCGTAACCGGAATTCCGCCAACTGTTGTATACCGTGGTAGTGGCACCATCGTGTCGCCATGGCCACCCATTAAGAGTGCCTGAATATCGCGTGGAGAAACATCCAAAGCTTCGGCAAGGAAAGCACGGTAACGCGCTGTGTCTAAAATACCTGCCATTCCCATTACCTGATTTTTAGGCAATTTAGCAGTTTTGAAAGCTGCATAAGTCATTACATCCAAAGGATTGGATACAATAATTATGATTGCTTTTGGTGAATGTTTAATAATGTTTTCTGTTACATTTTTTACAATTCCGGCGTTAATCGAAATCAAATCATCACGGCTCATTCCAGGTTTACGTGGAATACCTGAAGTGATTACAACAACCTCTGAACCAGCAGTTTTTGAGTAATCATTTGTTGATCCAATCAAGCGTGTATCGTAGTAATTTATTGGGGCTGTTTGCCACAAATCCAACGATTTTCCTTCAGAAATACCTTCTTTAATATCGAGAAGAACAACTTCCTGCACGATATTTTTTTCGGCAATAATTTGTGCACACGTGGCACCAACGTTTCCTGCTCCAACTACTGTAACTTTCATGATGACTTTGATTTTTGAATTTTTTGTTGTGTTATAAAACCTTTACTATTAAAACAATATAAAACTAATTTGTTTAAAAAGTTGTGCAAAGATATATGATTTTATTATAGTTGAAAATATTACTGTTAAGTAGATTTCGGTTTAACATTTTGGTAAAGGAAATTTGAAGAAGGTAGGTGAAACGAATTAGAAAAAAAAGTTGTCGGGTAGAAAATATGGTATCTCAATTCTATTTTCAAAGCACCACTTTGTTGTGTAACGCTATTTCAAGACGAGGCAAAGAAAGTAGATCGTATATTGAACACAAAAAAATGTTTGCCTCAAGCATGGTAAATATCCACAAACAAACCATCACTATAACAATGTAGAGAAACAGGCAAAAAGGTGGTCAAATATATGACATGTTAAAATTCAAGCCTGTTCTTGTTCCAAGAAAAAACTTATAGTCCTTCCTCCTTAAATTCTCAAAACCAACTCTTCTTAAAATCAAATATTTTCACAACTATTGTTGTAAAGTTGGTTAAGCCTAACAAAAACAAATTCAATTTCCTTTAAAAAATGAAGCCAAATCTTTACAGATTTGGCTTCATTTTACTTTCACCCTCCTTCAGAGTAGAACGGGGGAGGCTTCCTACTTAAACGCCTCAATCAAAACTTCCAAAATCTTCTTCCCTGCAGCAGCTACGCTGGTTCCCGGGCCAAAAATGGCAACCGCACCGGCATCATATAAATATTGATAATCCTGTGCCGGAATAACACCACCACAAATTACCATAATATCATCGCGGCCTAATTTTTTCAGTTCTTCGATAACGGCAGGAACCAATGTTTTGTGCCCAGCTGCCAAAGATGAAACACCCAATACATGCACGTCGTTTTCAACAGCTTGTTTGGCGGCTTCTTCAGGTGTTTGGAACAGCGGTCCCATATCCACGTCGAAACCGATATCGGCATAACCTGTGGCAACAACTTTTGCACCGCGGTCATGTCCATCCTGACCCATTTTTGCAATCATGATTCGAGGTTGGCGACCTTCCATTTCTGCAAATTGTTTCGCCAATTCCTGAGCTTCTTTAAACTCGCCTTTTCCTTGTGCTTCCGATTTATACACGCCTTCAATTGTTCTGATTACTGCTTTATAACGTCCTGCCACTTTTTCGCAGGCATCCGAAATTTCACCCAAAGATGCACGTTTTTGTGCTGCGTCAACTGCCAATTCCAATAAATTTCCTTTTCCGGTTTCAGCAGCTTTGGTAATTGCTGCCAACGAAGCCTGAACTTCGGCCTCATTTCTGTTGGCACGCAGAGTTTTCAATCTTTCAATTTGAGATAAACGAACGGCTGAATTGTCGATATCCAAAATATCAATCGGGTCTTCTTTTTCCAAACGGTATTTGTTGATTCCAACTATTGTTTGCGTTCCACTGTCGATTTTTCCTTGCGCACGGGCTGCGGCTTCTTCGATGCGCATTTTTGGTACGCCGGTTTCGATAGCTTTTGCCATTCCACCCAGTTTTTCAACCTCTTCGATCAATGCCCAGGCTTTTTGCGCAATTTCGTGCGTCAGTGTTTCAACATAATACGAACCTGCCCATGGATCAACCGAGCGACAAATTTCTGTTTCCTGTTGCAGATAAATTTGAGTATTTCGTGCAATACGCGCAGAGAAATCGGTTGGCAAAGCAATTGCTTCGTCAAGCGCGTTTGTATGCAAACTTTGCGTGTGGCCAAGTGTTGCAGCCATTGCCTCAATTGCAGTTCGGCCTACATTGTTAAAAGGATCTTGTTCAGTTAACGACCAGCCCGAAGTTTGCGAGTGAGTACGCAGTGCCATTGATTTTGGATTTTTGGGGTTGAATTGTTTTACCAATTTTGCCCAAATCATACGTGCAGCGCGCATTTTAGCAATTTCCATAAAATGGTTCATTCCAATTGCCCAGAAAAACGATAAACGCGGTGCAAAAGCATCGATATCCATTCCTGCGTTTATTCCGGCACGGAGATATTCAAGACCGTCGGCCAGCGTGTATGCCATTTCAATATCGGCAGTAGCACCGGCTTCCTGCATATGGTAACCAGATATTGAAATTGAATTGAACTTTGGCATTTTCTGCGAAGTGAATTCAAAAATATCGGCAATAATTTTCATAGAGAATCCAGGTGGATAAATGTAAGTGTTGCGCACCATGAATTCTTTCAGAATATCGTTTTGGATTGTTCCGGAAAGTTGCTCCAAAGTTGCCCCTTGTTCCAATCCGGTAACAATATAAAATGCCAAAACGGGTAAAACTGCGCCGTTCATTGTCATTGATACCGACATTTTATCGAGCGGAATTTGGTCGAAAAGGATTTTCATATCCAGAATTGAATCGATGGCAACACCGGCTTTTCCTACGTCACCAATCACACGTGGGTGATCCGAGTCGTAGCCACGGTGTGTTGCAAGGTCGAATGCAACTGACAAACCTTTCTGTCCGGCAGCAAGGTTGCGGCGGTAAAAAGCATTTGATTCCTCAGCAGTTGAAAAACCAGCGTACTGGCGGATTGTCCAGGGCTGCATAACATACATTGAAGAGTATGGTCCACGAAGAAATGGCGCTACACCGGCGGCATAATTCAAATGTTCCATCCCTTCCAAATCCTCTTTTGTGTAAACTGGTTTTACAGGAATTTGCTCCGGTGTTTTCCAGTTTTTTTCGATTTTATTCTCGGCAACCCATTTTGCAGTGTCTTTTTTCTCTGCAACGGTTTTTATATCTATATTTTTAAAATTCGGTTTCATAATCTTTACTAATTAAATTCCCATTTCAGTTTGATACCTTTCCAACTCCTCCAAAATATTACTTTTTACATTAATAAAGTTGGTGATTCCCTTTTCTTCAAGCTCTTTCTGACAAGCCGGAGCACCTGCAACTACAAGAATTTCATTTTTCAACAATTTAGCAGCTTGCGGTGCCAATTCAGCATATTCTTCATCTGAACTACACAAAACAATAATATCGGCATTTGCTGATTTTGCTGCGGCAATTCCTTCTTCAATTGTTTGAAATCCGTTGTTGTCGATTACGGTAAAACCAGCAACGGCAAAAAAGTTACAGCTAAACTGTGCGCGTGCTTTGCGGAAAGTGAGGTTACCAATGGTAAGCATAAATGTTACAGGGCGTTTATTCGTTTTTGAATAAACATCAGTGGAGTAACGAAGTGCTTCAAAAGCCTGCGCACCACGATAAGGTTTAAGTGTTTGCACTTCGGCGTCTTCTTCTGTCAAATCAACTGAATCAAATATTGAACTGTCGAATTCTCTTGTAATTTTTTCAGTAAAATTAGGAAACTGGTTTGTTCCCAAAAGATTTTCACGGCGCAACGCAATATTCAAATCACGTTTCTTAGCCATTTCTTTTACTTCCTTTTGAATATAACCCTCACGGAAAGCGGCAATAAAACCGCCTTTTTCCTGAACGGTTAAAAACAATCTCCATGCTTCATCAACAAGAGAAGCAGTAAGGTTTTCAATATAATATGAACCTGCTGCAGGATCAGATACTTTATCGAAATATGATTCTTCTTTTAACAGAATTTGCTGATTCCTTGCAATGCGTTCCGAGAAATCTGTTGGCGTTTCGTATATCGCGTTAAAAGGCAAAACTGTAATTGAATGCGCACCGCCCAGTGCTGCCGACATCGCTTCGGTTTGGGTGCGGAGCATATTAACATTGGGGTCGTAAATGGTAAGGTTGTACCGATTTGTTTCGCTGTGGGCAATTAGTTTCGCAGAGCAATCACTTTCAGGATTATATGCTTTTACAATTTGTGCCCAAAGTAAACGTGCTGCGCGCAACTTGGCAATTTCCATAAAATAGTTGTTGCCAATGCCAAAATTGAATTTAATGGTTTTTGCGACGTCATCAACG
>JBFHJA010000026.1:0-19103 GCA_041596165.1 Draconibacterium sp.
AAAACAAAAATTGAATTTTCACTTCGAAAGCCTGTTCCAAATGTAAACCACTTAAAATCAAGAGCAGTAAACGCATCATAATTAAAGTTGTTTAATCGTGAATTTCGCAATGTAAAAGCCGGTTGCAATTGAATATCTGCTCCAAGTTTAAAGCTGTAATTTCCTGACAAATAAATCTTTCTGAAGTTTTGAATTTCCGCTGCCGGGTTATTGTTAAAGTTAAATTCTCCACTTGCTAAATTCATTGCCGAAAAAGAAATCAGGTATTTTTCACCATGAACCGCCGCCCCAAATCCCCCGTCGATTAAAAACGAATTGTTGTTGCCCGATTCAATCCGTGGATCATCGGGATGAAGCGGCGAAAGTGAATTAACATTAATATTCAGGTTTTCCAACGCCCCGCAAATACCAAGTGAAAGAAATGAAGATTTGTCGAGCGGAATGTGATAGGCATAAATCAACTGGAAAATATTCTGCGTAAAAGGTCCAATTTTTTCATTTAAAAACACAACTCCTAAACCTATGCGGGTATCATATGACGAACGTTTTCTCTTCTTTCGAAAATCCGGTGACATTGAAAAGCTAACCATATTATCCTTTAGCGGTTTAAACCCTCCTGCCCATAAATTATAGCTTCCGGCATCTGCTCTCATTTCATTATTGGCAGCGGCAAATGATGGGTTATTTACCATCGGATTGGTATAGGCAAAGTAGTGATACGGAAAATCCTGTGCGCTCAAACCATTGAAAGAAAACACGAATACAACTACAATTATCTTCGTTAAACTGTTCATTGTAAAATTGTTACTTGTCCATTTCTGATATTTTCGCCACTAAATGTGATTTGATAAAAATAGGTTCCCTGAAAAATTTCACCATTTATTTTCCCGTCCCACGGAATAAATTCGTTTTTACATTCATAAACTTTTTCTCCATGTCTATTATAAATCCGCACTTCCTGGAAAGAATGAAAATAAATATTTTTGATTTCCCACTCATCGTTAATTCCGTCGCCATTTGGTGTAAAAACATCGGGTATTATTAATTCGTCCTTTACCTCAATTTTAATTGTGTTCGACCATGATTCTAAGTTTTTGCCGCGGTTGATTTCATTTATTCTGAAAAAATGGGTCAACGACAATTCATTTATCTGAAAAACAAATTCAGTTTCTGACCCGATCTTTTCAACCATTTTCCAACCGTCATTTCCGTTTGCCGAATGCCAGATTTCATGTTCGATTTTGTCGTTTTCCCAAAATTGGTTGATATTCCAATTTAGCTTTATCAGGTTTTGAAATTCATCATTAAAACCTTTTAAAACAATGGTTTGCAATTGATTCGACAAAAACATTTCAGCACATGAATTAGTTACTTTCAAGCTGATTATTTCAGAATTAATTGTATTTGAAATGGGTGTAACAGTCACATCTCCATCATATAAATCAGAAATAATCATTTCACTTACATCGCCAAATTCATTTTGTTTGCGCAGATATAATGAATGTTTATGGTTTTGAAGTTTATCTGAATCGTAGTTAATCACAAGATTGTTTTGAAGATTATAGGACACATTTTGCAGCTCTATATCTAAACTGTCATTGATAATTTCAACAATAAGTGGTATTGATTCGCCAAAACAAATAGTATCAATGGTAACACTCGTTTCTTCAACAGTAATTTTATGTTGGCCGGCACCATGCCAGTTTACAGCAATTTTATTTGTCCCCTGTCCCGAAACAACTTCCCCGGCTTCCGGAAACCATTCATATACCGAGCCGTTTGTATTTCGGATTTGATATTCAACATTTGCGCTTTTTGCAATGCAAATCTTATTCGGCCCTTTTGGCGTTTCGGTAATCAACTCTACATTTATTCGCACCGGAAAAACAGAAGTATCTGAAATACAGCCATAAGTATTTGTAGAGAATACACTTGCAGATGCATCAAAATTGGTTTCTCGCCAATTTATTTTTACTCTGTCGCCTGAAGGATTGGATGCAATTTCACCGCCATTCACAAGCCATTGTAATTTATTTCCATCCTTCACCGTCCAATATTCCACCTCCTCCACAAAGGGGCAAACCGACCAACTTCCATCAATAGGTAATTTTTGGGGAATGGGTGATATACTAATTTCGATATTGTCAAAATTAACCCAACAATTTCCGTCTGTTACACGCAAAGTTCTATTTAATATTTCAGATGTATATTGATTAAAAGGAGTAGAAAAGGTAGTAATTGCAGAAAAAGGATCTTCAAGATAATCTTCAAGATACCAGTGAAAATTTGCGTTAAAATCTGAATTCCCCCCTAATTTACCCCGTGATTTTGGACACAGCACGAGATCCGGTCCGGCATTCGCTTTTATTTCGTCGAGAATTACACTTTGGTTATCCCTAAAAAAACTTGTAACAAATTCGGGCAAGAAAGGATAACCGGAATTTACAGTTTCCAAATTCAATTCAACATTACAGGAATCGCCACTTTTATTGGGATTATTTATTCTGCCTAGTTTAGTTGCTTTATCATGAATATCATAATAATAAAAATATATTTTCCCATCGGGAGCAATTTGTAAATCACCGCCCGGATAAAGATTATTCTCATCACTTTCCAGCACATGAACAATCTGCCTGGATTTATTTATTAAATTTTTACTTATATAATCAACGTTTAGCTGAATCAAATTTACCCCAGAAAAGAAATAAAACAATTTACTGTCAGGCGAAAACTCATTTTGATAATATAAGTCACTACCAATTTGCCTTATATTATACATTTCTCCTTTAGTAAAATTGAAATCAGCTACTGCATTTACAAGATTATTTCCCGAATTTTCCTGATACACGAAATTAAATTTATCGCCATTGGGCGAAAACTTATATCCGTTGGAATTTCCGATGTCAATATCATCATTAATAAACGGTGTTAGGTTAACTCCGTTTTCATCAATTTTATAAAAAAATATGCGATCACGTTTTACACTCATGTTTACATTGTCATTTGAATCAATGAGCAGCCAAAAATAACTGTTGTTGCAGTAGCCGGCTACAGTAAATGATGAATGGTAATCACTGTGTATTTTTTTGTTTTTTGAAATTACTTCTCCCCTTCCTGCACCGGCATTAACATTAATTTCTGCATACATAACTTTTTTGTCCTTAAAATTAAAACTGGCATGATCGGAACTAATTGCGGATTCATAAATCAACAGATAATACCCATTTTTATTGGGATAAGGGATAAAAACGGGTTGGGCACCAGGAATAGGAATGTTGCTTTCTTCAATCAAATTTTCGCCGTTTATCAGCAACTCGTTTTTGCCGTTCCAAATGGAATAACCGTCACTAAATAAAATCAAATTCCCTTCTTTATCGCAGATTGTAGCGTTGACAGATTTATTATGGTCAAAAGTTGTCAACTCAAAACTGCCTGATTTAAAATTGAACTCCAGCCCAGCACCAACAGACCAAACCGCAGCTTCCAATTGTGCTTGAGTTACAACAGGGGTGAATAAAATAAAAATAATAAAAATCAGATTATTGATTTTCATTCAATTGGTTTTAGGTTTAGATTGATTTATAAGATTAAAGGTTGCGTGAGTATCACAAAACAACTGTTCTCCTTTCACGATTGCTGACTACGCAGGCCTCAAGAATCTTCAAAACTTCAAGCGCTTCTTCAGGTTTTACCTTAAGTTCAGCACCATTTCTTATAGCTTCGAAAACATTATTGTAAAAAATATTGTAATCACCGGGCAGGGTTTCTACTTTTTCATTAAAATCAATTCCGTCCCTTTCATAAAACAGAGTCCCCCACTCCGTTTCATGTTCTGTTCCCCAATTATCACCAATCGGTAGATTTCCTGCTTTCAACAATTCTTCCTGTGGGTCGATTCCAAATTTGTGAAATGTACCGGATTCACCATAAATACTGTAGCGTGGGCCCGGACTTTTTACTAAATAAGAACATTTTAATATTGCTGAAAAATGCTCATATTCAAGCCTTACATCGTAATAATCACTTACTTTTCCACCAGTTCGTACAATTTTCAAATGTGCTAAAACTGATTTTGGTTTTCCAAAAAGCACATAAGCCTGATCAACCATGTGTGAACCGAGATTGAACAGAACGCCACCAAATTCATCGGCTTCTTCTTTCCATGTATTAGCAGTGATTGCAGTTCGGTAGCGATCAAAGTGCGACTCAAATTCAACAATCCGATTTAATTTATTTTCAGCTAAAACTTTTTGCACTGTTCTGAAATCGCCATCCCAACGCCTGTTTTGAAATACTGTAAAAAGCAGATTCTTTTCTTTTGCTATTTTAATCAGCTCTTCTGCTTCTTCGCTTTTCTGTGTAATTGGTTTTTCTACAACTACATGTTTGCCACTTTGTAAAGCCAGTTTAACCATTTCATAGTGAAACTGATCGGGTGTATTTACAATTACAAGTTCGATTTCAGGATTGTCAATAATTTCATTAAAACTCCTTACAATACTTGCTCCGGGGAACATTTTTTCAGAAATATTTTTTTTTCGTTCCAAAATACGAACTACTTCAAATCCTTTATTTACTTTTAATAACGGACCGTGAAATACAAGTCCCGACATGCCAAAAGAGGCAAGAGCTGTTTTAATTGAACTGTTCATTTTTATAATTTTTTCAGTGCTGGCAATTATTTTACAAGCAAAAGTTGTTGAATAACATCTAATTTAAATGAATTTGGTTTATACAACATTACAAAAAAACAATATTTGATTGTAATTTCGAACATAATTTATTGATTCTTTAAAACTATGTAAAAATGGAAAATCTTGTAAACAATTATTTGCAAACTTTCACATGTTACAATCTTGAAACCGGTGATTTTCCGGGACCAATAGTTACAATTTCACGACAGGCAGGCTGTTCAGCCCAAAGACTGGCCATTAAACTTTCAAAGATTTTAACGGGATACAGCTATATGTCGGAAACAAAAACAGATGCGGAATGGGAATGGGTGGATAAAAAAGTTTTTGCAAAATCCGTGAAGGAGATGATTCAAGATATAGAAACCGGTGATTATGATGACAAAGCAGAAGCTATTTCAATGTTAAATGAAGTTTCAAAAGCATTTACTGAAGAAAGAGTTTACGATATACATGATGAAAAACTTATCCATATTTTGAAAGGTATTATTTGTCGATTGGCCTTTGATGGACGTAAAATTATTGTTGGTCGTTCTGCTGCAATTATTTTAAAAAACACGCCCAACAAATTAAATATCAGACTAGAAGCACCATCAGAATGGAGGATAAACCGAATAATGCAAATAAATGATTGCAGCCAGGCAGAAGCTTCAGATTATATCAACGAAATGGATGAAAAAAGAGATTCGTTTATTGAAAAAATAATAGGGAGAAAAGCTGAAAACAATGATTTTGATGTAATTTTTAATTATGCTTCCCTTGAAGATGATGAAATTGTAGATGCGGTTGTGAATATTCTTCGAAATAAAAATATAATTTCGCCACACTCAGGATATTAAAATCAATATTTGGTTTTAAATCTCTGAAAAATAAAGGTTTTTAACCTTATTTATAAATCCAAATCTCACCTTACAAAACCTTCCTTAGGGAAGGTTTTTTTATATCAGCACTTTCGTAAATTATTTTGACACCCTAAAAAACAAAATATAGCATATTAATTTCCGTGTAAACCTTCAAAAAACCTTAATATACATGTATTTATATTGGTTAAAAAAAATTTATTCAAATAAAAGTCAAAAAATAACCTTAAAGTGTAGTGAATCTGACAAATAGTGCTTTAATTTGTATCAAGAAGTTTAAAAGTTTTATTGTTAGGAGTTTAACTTGATTTTATATTTTTAATTCTATTTATTGAAAACTTAATCATTACAAATCAAATTTCCCAATGAAAAACACTTCCAATTTATTATTTTTTATTATTCATTATTGTTTAAATTTTTATGAATTTATTTGTTGCAAAGTTAAGCTCATCTACTACAGGTGACGAATTACAAGAACTCTTCTCTGCACATGGAGAAGTAACATCTGCCAAAGTTATTATTGACAGAGAAACTGGTAATTCAAAAGGATTTGGTTTTGTTGAAATGCCCAACGATGACGAAGCGAAAGCTGCAATCGCTGCCATTAATGAAACCGAATTGGATGGTAAAGAAATTGTTGTAAAAGAAGCCAATGACCGTGAAGAACGTCCACGCAGAAGTGGCGGCGGTGGCGGTGGCTATCAAAGCAGAGGCGGCGGTGGCGGTGGCTACCAAGGCAGAAGCGGTGGCGGCGGCGGTGGTTTCCAACGTCGTGATGACAACCGTGGTGGTGGCGGATTTCAACGCCGTGACGACCGTGGTGGTGGCGGACGTAGAGACGACAGTCGTGGCGGTGGCGGTGGAAACCGTTGGTAAGCTAAAACGAAAGACATTAAGAAAGCTGTTCATCAATAGATGAATGGCTTTTTTTATGCTACGTCACAAGGTTTTCATCCATGTTTCAGCATCTTCCAAAACAGTTTTGCTATTGGTTTTAACTGCAAAGTTGAATCCGGGCTGGATGCAATATGAACCATATTCGCCTGATTTATTTAATGCAATAAAACCAACCTGGTGTAGCTGGTAATCAGGTATTTTTTGGGCAATTCGTTTCACTGCTTGTTCGCAAGCTTCGGTTGGTGACTTACCATTCCGCATTAATTCAACTACAAGGAACGAACCGAGCGTTTTCATAACCAATTCGCCCGACCCCGTTGCGGCTGCACCGCCAATTTCTCCATCAACAAATAAACCTGCGCCAATAATCGGAGAATCTCCCACCCTGCCCGGCATTTTGTATCCCATTCCACTTGTTGTACATGCACCGGAAATCCGTCCTTCTTTGTCAATTGCCAACATTCCAATTGTATCGTGATTTTCCAACAACTGGTTTTCGATATTGATTTTTGTGCTGAACTCCCTTTTTTCTTTTTTCCATTTCCTCCATGCTTTTTTCATTTGCGGAGTTAAAAGATTTTCCTTTTCAAAACCATTATCGAGGGCAAATTTTAAAGCTCCTTTTCCTGTGAGCATAACATGTGGAGTTTTATCCATAACCATTCGTGCCACCGAAATAGGATGTTTAATGTGCTCCAAACAGGCAACACTTCCCGCCCTGCCTTTTTCGTCCATAATACAAGCGTCAAGAGTTACTTTTCCGCTTGAATCAGGAATTCCGCCATAACCAACTGTAATTACTTCGGGATCGGCTTCAGGAATTCTAACACCGGCTTCAACCGCATCCAAAGAATTCCCTCCATTTGATAAAATTTCCCAGGCGGCTTCATTGGCAGGCAAACCATGATTCCACGTTGAAATAACTATTGGAAAATCAGGTGTATTTTGAATAACAGATTTTGAAACACTATTCTTAACCAAGGACAAACCAGCCAATGCAAGCGAGCTTTTCACAACAAATGAACGTCGGGAAACCATTTTTTTAGATTTGAAAAATTAGTATCAAGTAAAAAATATAAGGCACCTGTCAACCCAAAAATCTTATTTTGCTGAAATAAAAAGTTTATCAGCTGTTGACACCTCAATAAATGATGCACTGGCAGCTTCACCAAATCGTCCGCCAACATATATTAGCAAATCACTTAAACTAATTGTCTTATCATTTAAAAGTGATTGTACAGCAGCTTTTTGGATTTGCATTTTGTTCTTTTTTATTTCTAAAAATGATGGCTTAACACCAAACGAAAGTGCCAGTTCCCGCACCACTCTGTGAGAATGGCATTTCGCATAAACAGGTATATTTGACCGATATGCTGCAAGATAACGTGCTGTTTTTCCTGTTGTTGTTGAAGTTACAATAACGCAGTTTTCAAGTTCTTTGGCAGCCCGGATAGCAGATTGTGCAAGATAAGCAGGGATTTCATTTTTTATGGGTGGCAATATCACATCGTACCGTTTATCGCGGTCGGGCTCCACTTCTTTTGCAATCCTAACCATCGTTTCAACGGCTTCAATGGGGTATTTTCCATAAGCAGTTTCGCCGCTTAGCATAATAGCATCAGTTCGAGAATATATTGCTCCGGCAACATCACTTACTTCAGCCCGGGTTGGCCGTGGATGCTCTATCATGGAGTGGAGCATTTGAGTAGCAATTATAACTGGTTTCTTTTGCAGAATTGATTTCCGAATTAAATTCCGCTGCACTGTTGGGATTTTTTCGCCGGAAAGTTCAATACCCAAATCTCCGCGGGCAACCATAATTCCGTATGCTTCCTCCAATATTTCATCAATATTTTTAACCCCTTCCAGATTTTCAATTTTGGCGATTATTTTTATCGGACTTTTGTGTTTATTCAACAATTTTTGAACATCCTGAACATCTTTCCGGTTTCGAACAAATGAATGTGCAATAAAATCCAGTTCCTGTTCGGCAGCAAAAGCAATAAATTCCTTGTCTTTCTCTGAAATTGAGGGAAGTTTAATTTTAATTCCAGGTACATTAACACTTTTGTTGTTTTTAACCATCCCACTGTTATCAACATTACAACGTAAAAATTCGTTGGTCTTTTCTTTAACAGTGAATTTAATATCGCCGTCATCAATTAAAATATTGTCACCAACGTGCAAGTCAGCAACAAATTTCTTATAGTTTACACAAATATTGGTAATATCAGAATCGATTTTTTGAAATGAAAATAGCACTTCCTGATTTTTAGTTACTTCAGTGTGTATCTGCATTTTACAAGTCCGAATTTCTGGTCCTTTCGTATCGATTAAAATGGCGATAGTTTTCGAAACTGCACGAATATTTTTTATGAGTTTTATTGCCCCCTCTCTTGAAATGTGCGCTGTATTGATGCGGGCAACGTTCATCCCAGCTTTGTATAGCGATTTAATAAATGGGATATCGCACCTTTGATCTGAAATTGTTGCCACAATTTTTGTCTGTCTCATTTTGATATATTTTAGACGTCAAAATTAGAATTTAAAATTGCCTTAAACTGAATTTATGTTGAATGTGAAGTTAAGATTAAACATTTTTATAAGTAGTTTAAAATCAATAAAAAAAATTAATAGATTGTATCTCAAAAACACATTTTGTTTACTTCAATTTTGCTTCTGGCACTCCACTAACCATAAATGCTTTTAATACTTCCATATTTTTCAGATAGACTTCACGTGGAGTGCAATCTTCCTGAATACAAATTGCTGCAGCCATTCCAACTACTTCGCCCATCATTCCTGTTGTGCGCATTACTCTAACTGTTCCTAAAGCTACATGTGTTACGCTTATGTTTCGACCTGCCATAAATAGATTGTTTATATTTCGGGAATAAAGGCAACGATATGGAATTTCGTAAGGTTCTATTTTTTTTGTGTCGGCGCGCGACAAATAAGGTTCAACACCCAATTCATTTTCAATGGGATAATGAAGATCTATTTCCCAGGTAGTAGTTATACAGGCATCGGGATACTTTGTCTGATTTAAAATATCCTGTTCCTTTAAAATTACATCACCCAAAAGTCTTCTCGATTCTCTTTTACCACCAATATGAGCGACCCATGACAATCGGCGGTTTGCAAACTCTTCTTTAAATTGTGATTTATTTTTTAAATAATCCCAATTACCATAAACAACCCGATAAGCATGATCTTTTATAACTTCAATATCTTCAATCTGATCGCGGTTAAAACCAGTTTCCCAGTTCCAGTCTCCTTTTGTTAGCTTGTGGCATGTGCTATCGTCAAATTGAATTGCCCACGGACATTCAGGAAATTCAGATGTGGTTTCCTCTTCTACTGAATTCCATTGCACAGAAGTCCCCATAACCATATTATCTGCTTTTTCAGGAGCACGTATTTCACCGGTTTCTTTTTTACTTTCTCTTCCAACACGAAAATCGGCACCTGCTAAATATCCAAGGTTTCCATCTCCGGTACAATCGGCAAACACTTCACCCTTAACAAGATATTCTATTCCCGTATTTATATTTTTTGCTGTAACTGATACAATATTTCCTTTTTTCGTTTCAGCATTAAAAACATGCATGTTTAAGAATAAACTTATATTTTCTTCGCCATCAATAATTAATTGTTTCTTTTCGTCTTCATAGTTGCTGGCCGGACCGGCATTGTGTTCTTCTTTTTCGGGATGTTTTGCTATTTCTGCCAAAATCTTTTTACTGCTTTCCATCTCAGGATTTTGTTTAGCTTCAAATAAGTTCCAGTACCCTGTCGGACCAATTTCATTAACTAATTTACCTAATTCAGGATATGCATTCTGAATAATTAAACCAGATAGACCTACCCTAACTTCGGAGCTATTGTTACCGCCCAGAACTGGTCTGTTGTGAATAAGTGCAACTTTTAAACCTAGCCGGGCTGCACTTACAGCTGCGCAACAACCAGCCATTCCTCCACCAACCACAACAAAATCGTAACTCCCGCCATCTAGGGGATTTTTTGGCAGGTTTAGTTGAATGCTTCGGAATTTAGCCAACTTTTCCCCATAATTTGGAGGAACAAAGTTTGCATCCTTTGCAAAGACGATTGCATCGCAGCGTCCTTCGAACCCGGTTAAATCATGTAATCCAATAGTATTCTCGCCTTTTAAAAGTTTTACTTTTCCCCCCTTCTGCCAATTCCATTCTGCTCCTTCTGTTCCAAAATCAGTTTCAAGTTTTTTATTATTTACAAGCAACTGAAATCTTCCCGGTGTACCTTTGGCTTTCCATGTTGCAACCCAGTCGCGGGTACGAACCCAAACGTAATAATCATTAGTCTCTTCAACTTTTAGTTTAGTTTCGGCATCTTTTACGGGTATTCCTAATCCGTGGGCAAGAAGAAATGGTGATCCCATTTGATCCATCGCCTGTTGATCGACTAACCAGCCTCCTTTTTCTTGAAAAGATTCAGCTTCTACAAAAATCACATTGTTTTGCCCAACAACATTTAGAATAAAGGAAAATAGAAAAATGGAGAAAAGAACTTTCATAGTTTTAATTTATTTGCGACTATTAAAAAATAAGAACTTTCACTATTCAGAATTTAATTCAACTGATAAAAATACAAAAAAATGGGGATTGCCAATTCGAGATTGAGGGATTGTATTAAATCGGTTCTTAGTCGTATTAAAAAAAGTGTCCAGCTTTAATTAGCTATACCCTTCGTATTTTTCAATTTACACACTTTTTGATACAGTGTCGTTACATGCGATTTTAATCACTGCTGACAGACTTGTCGTAATACCAAAATTAAATTTTAAATGCACATAAAATTTGAATCTATGGTATTTGACCATTTCTCATTTATGCTTGTTTCTTTTTGAAATACTCCAACTTTCCAGTTAAAGCAATGTCTTTTACTTTATCAATTAATGTCATTTTTTGTTCTTCTGATAGTTTTGAAAATGAACGGGCAAGTGCAACCTTCTCTCGCATAAAAGTTGCATTTTCATTTCCAGAAATTAGCACTGCTATTGGTAATGACCATACAAAATGCATCGCCTCTTTTATACTTAAGTAATTTGGTATCAGTGGATCTTCAGAAATCCAGTTCGCCTTTTCTTTTTTTGCAAAAAACCGACCATCTGCCAACGATTTTATGGCAAGAATTCCCATGTTTCGGTCCAAGGCTTTTTGCATTACGTTATCTTTGAAACTATAATAAGAAGCATCAAGCACATTAACGGGCATTAAAACTGTATCAAAAATATTACTTTCCTTAGTCTGCTCCAACATTCGCGTATGTGCAAATGGATTTTGGTGTCCGGTAAATCCAAGATATTTTACTTTCCCCTGTTGTTTTGCTTTTAAAAGAACTTCTAAAACTCCCTCTTTAATCCGGCTATCGACATCTTCGGGGGTAGTAATTGAATGCACCTGAAACAAATCAATTTGGTCAACTTTTAATCTTTGCAACGAACCTTCCAAATGTTCTTGCACAGTTTTGGCATCTTTTCCGGTTGATTTAGTCATTAGGAATATAAGATCGCGATATTTTGGAGTAAGAAATTTCCCGTATCGTTCTTCGCTTATCCCATTTGAATAACTTTCAGCAGTATCAAAAAAACGAACTCCACCTTCCAAAGCTGATTCTATAACTTCCTGTGCATCTCGTTCAGTTGTCCAACCCACATGGTAGCCACCGGTTCCAAGCATAGTTACATATTCTCCGGTTCTGCCAAGTTTTCTTTTTGGTAGAACTTCTCCCAGACGGTCTGTATTTTGTACCTGGCTATAAGCATTGCCGCTTAACGACAATCCTGCTGTAACTCCAGCCAATGATTTTAAAAATGTTCTTCTGTTTTCCATATTATTTACGGTATTATTAATTAGTTTATACTTATTTTCAAACCAAAAAGTTTTTCTTTAAAAACAACAGCAATTAATTTTTGTTTGTTGCAGTTAAATTGTAAAGACTTTTTAAAGAATCCAGCACCCATGAAGGTGAACGTAAAGCCGCTAAAAGGAGACAAAGTTGAGCCTGTATTTCTCTTCTAATCGTTCCTGTTCTTCAAGGTATTTGACAGACTTCTTAATCTTTTCTTTGACAAGAACGAAAGTGTCAGCATATTAACCTCTTGACCAAAAATGATTTTTCCAATAAGGCTTCATTTTTACAGGAGGAAAGCTTTTGAATAATTTCATGGCAGTCTTGCCCTTTAATTTTCCCATTAATTGTGATAGTGACATTTTCGGCGGCATACTCACAATCAAGTAAAAATGGTCGACTTGAATATTCAACTCTGTCAAATCATAGGATTTACAATTTAATAGCAATGGAATAAATTTCTCAATTGCTCCTTGACCCAAACCTCACAAGATAAAAACCTTCCTAAAAAATGTGTAATTAATTGAATTATTGGAGTGCTTGATCATTTCAAAGCTCATAACCACAACCAATGTATAAAATATCATAATTAAAAAACAATCTTATTGTAAAATCAATAACAAAACAATTAAGAATAAAAACAGCAAAACAGATGAAACAGATAATATTTTGGTTGAGTGAAATGCTTTTTATTGTAGCCTGTACAACACAAAAAGGGTTGGTTAAAATAAAAATATCAACGTGGAAAGTATTGTCAAAGACAGCATAATATGACCTGGAAACTTTTGATGGAAGATTTGAAACGTGGTATCATTTGCATAAAAGTCCGGCAATGTATCGCTCACAGCAGTACTATTAAAACTGGAACCACCAATATGTTCCTGCGTGTAACTATAATGCAATGATTGGGCGGAGAAATTCATTCTTCGAACCTATTGTTGGATACGAATACAACGTAAATTATGGATTTGAATTAAAACCATTAACTCTTCTATTACTCTCAGCACGTAGAGCACGTTTTAATAATTCATATTATGCCGGGTGAGTTGCGAACAGGGATTTTTTAACGGTTACTAAATACAATCAGTTTATATGAATCAAAACACTCATAATAAACAAGTATTAAAGGAGTTTATTGCACTATTCGCCGCACTTAGGTTATTATCAGTATTTAAGATAGCCTGGGTTGCTGAAAAGTGGCAGACATTAAAGCACTAAGGACTATATTTCCATATCAGGAATAAATTCCGGTGTAGAAGCGCTAAATTTGAAAGGATAGTAAATTATACTGGAAAAGCTAAACTTAAAATTTTGGAACAGATTTAAATAAAGTATCACAAGGAGTTCAAACTTCCAATTATATGCTATATTACCAACTTTTAAAAAGAACAATTACAGTAATTGTTTGTCTTACATAGTCAATGAAACTATTTTATGGAATTATAATTCTTATTCCCCTAATGTTCAGTTTTCAAATCGAAAAAGAGAACATTGAACGAATGAAAAAACCGTCATTTGACGATGAAATAATTAATATTGTTCCTATAACCATTGATTTTAATGATACTCTTCATAACAATACACTTTTAGTTCACACAAATGTGAATGGAATTCCCGTAAAATATTCACGAAAGTTAGTTACAAGCGTTTGTATTGAAAGTGAATGCCGCCTTGTAAATGTTGAATTATTCTGGAATATTACAGGAAGATATTTAGGGTATAAAATTCCGGCAGGTGAGTTTTTAAGTAAAACAAAACACAAGCCTTTTAAACCTGAAGAGTACGACCGTTTGCATGAATTATTAAGCGATCAAAACTCTGCATTGGCAAATTATTCCATTAAGCAATTAGTGCCACCGCTTGATTCCACGATGAAAGTTGATGCAGTTTCATCGGCTACAATTGCTGCCGTACTCGATTATATTGTTGAAGGTGCAGTTTATACAACGTACACACTTTGGCACATTACTTATGGTTCCACAAAAAGAGAGATTGAAAAATTAACAACTGAAAAATTAAGCAACGATTTGATCCTGAAAATACTGGACAGTAAAAACCTAAGTGATCAGATTTGGGTACTGAATCAAATTTCCAATAAAATCGAAATAACGCCGGAGCTACTTGAAAAGCTAATCGAAATTATTTCGGGGAACGATATATATCTGGCAGAACGCTCATTATATGCAATAAAAGCAGAGATGGTAAATGATGAAATTCAAAAAGAACTAATTTCTGTTTATAGCAATTCCGGATTTTTGCAGAAACGTTTGATCCTTCAAAAACTGAAAGAGGTCTCAGCATTTAATATCCATTCGGCAGAAATACTTTCCACTGAATTACCAAATTCCAATGGTTCTCTTATTGAAACCATGCTTGATTTATTTAAAGCACAGCAAATTAAAAATGAAATTATCTCGAATCGCGTAGCAGAATTATTAAAAAATGACAATCGTTTTATTGCCAATCAGGCTTACCAATATTTGAAGGATATTCATATTCAAGATAAAAATACATTAAGGAGCATTCAGAAGTTTGAAAAGAAAATGCTTAGGTAAAAACCATAACTTTAAAGTTGTCACTTTTGTTTAAATTACAAATACACCAACAATTATTTACTAAACAATATTGGTTTAATATGGAATTATTGCCATTTATTTCAGAAAACTTAAAACAGCCAAACGGTATGAATCAAGGCCAAAACCCATAATACAACCTTTGCAAACAGGACCAATTATTGATTTATGTCTAAAATCTTCACGTGTTAGCGTGTTGGAAATGTGAACTTCAACAACTGAAGTTTTAACACCGGCAATTGCATCGCGGATTGCTACTGAAGTATGCGTATATGCTCCGGCGTTTATAATGATTCCATCGGCATTAAAACCAAATTCATGAATTTTATTTACAATCTCACCTTCAATATTCGATTGGAAATATTCAAAATCAATATTAGAATAATTACTTTTTAGAGAACCGAAATACTTTTCAAAACTTTCTGATCCATAAATACTTGTTTCGCGAAGTCCCAACAAATTGAGGTTAGGACCGTTTATAATCACTATTTTCATATTAATTTTTATTTTTTGCATCAAATAAATATACTCTTTTTTTTCAAACTCCGTTTAGTCAGCAAAAGCAGGACTTTGAGACATTTCGAAATTAATATTTTTTATAGTAACTTTATGAATTACTAAACGTAATTAAACATACAATTGGTTAAGTTAACAAGAATACTGTTTTAGGTCATTGAAAAAGATTAAAGTACAATTAAAAAAGAAAGCTATGAACTGGGAGGAAGGAAAAAAAGGTTTTGAAAACTATTTAAAACTTGAAAAATCATTATCACAAAATTCAGTATCAGCTTATATTAATGATATTAATAAGCTGATTGATTATTTGAACAAGAACCACAGTAAGATTATGCCCTTAAAAGTAAAACTTGAGCACCTTAAAGGGTTTATTGAATGGTTAAACCAGAAAGAAATTAGTCCACGTACACAAGCTCGTACTATTTCGGGGATAAAATCATTTTATAAATATTTATTAATTGAAGGTAAAATAACAAGTGATCCTACTGCTCTAATGGAATCGCCAAAAATCGGCAGGAAGCTGCCTGACGTATTATCAATGGAAGA
Source organism: Draconibacterium sp. (assembly GCA_041596165.1). Taxonomy (GTDB): domain Bacteria; phylum Bacteroidota; class Bacteroidia; order Bacteroidales; family Prolixibacteraceae; genus Draconibacterium. Next base: position 15,976 of record JBFHJA010000026.1, read on the forward strand.
GATTGACAGCCTTATTAACGCTGTTGATTTAAGCAAAGCGGAAGGTCAGCGAAACAAAGCAATGCTCGAAACTTTATACAGTTGCGGCTTAAGAGTTTCCGAACTTGTAGGACTTAAAATTACAAACCTCTTTTTCGATCAGGGATTCATAAAAGTTGAGGGTAAAGCAGGAAAGGAACGCCTGGTGCCAGTAAGTGGAAAGGCAATCGAAGAAGTTGGTAAATATTTAAATGAATACCGAAAAAAGTTAAATGTCGCCAAAGACAGTGAAAATATCCTTTTTTTAAATCGGCGTGGAAGGAAACTAAGCAGAGTAATGATTTTTACAATTATAAAAAATCTTGCAGAGAGTATTGATTTGCAAAAAAGTATAAGTCCGCATACATTCAGGCATTCATTTGCTTCCCATTTAATTAATGGAGGAGCCGATTTACGTGCAGTTCAGGAAATGCTAGGCCACGAATCGATTTTAACAACTGAAATTTATACTCATTTGGACAAGGATTATCTGAAAAGTACAATCCAACAGTTTCATCCGCGTTCATAAACCGTAAAATCAGAATCTTAAAAAACAGGAAATGATTATTAATTAAAATTTAACATTTCCTGTTTTATTTCCTGCAAGTTCAAATATCAATCAATCAACCCATTAGATATCAATGGAATTGGGGATTTCAAAATTCAAATTGAACCTAGACACTTCTATTTAAGCCGCAAAACATGGAAAATTGCATAAATTTCGCTATTTAGATTGATACTGAATAACCACAAAATACACATACTTGTAATACAGCACTTTGTATTATTTCATTGATTAAAAATATCCAAAAAATATAATATTACACATATCATCATTATGATAAATCACACTTATCATAAAACTGTTCATGACTGTCATCAGTCCCAAAGAATTTTTTAAAAATTATCTTTGTAAGGTTTGATAAATGAATTATAATCTATTGATTGATAACAAATTAAATTATTATGACTATTAACAAGAAATTATTGACTTGGGTTGAAGAATGGAAACAACTTTGCCAACCCGACAGTGTACAATGGTGTGATGGTTCTGAAGAAGAGAACCAACGTCTTTTAGATGAAATGGTTGCTTCAGGTGCAGCTATTAAACTTGACGACAAAAAACAACCCGGAAGCTATTCTTTTAATAGCGATCCATCGGACGTTGCACGTGTTGAAAACCGTACTTTCATTTGTACCAATACAAAAGAAGAAGCTGGTTTTTCAAATAACTGGATGGCACCAGCAGCTATGAAAGCTGAACTAACAGAGAAATACAGAGGCTGTATGAAAGGCCGCACCATGTATGTTATTCCGTTCAGTATGGGTCCACTCGGTTCTGACATTGCCAAAATTGGTGTAGAAATTACCGATTCAGCCTACGTTGTTACTAATATGCGTATTATGACTCGTATGGGTAACGCTGTTTTGGATGTACTTGGCGATGGTGATTTCATTCCATGTATCCATTCTGTAGGTGCACCACTTGCTGAAGGACAAAAAGATGTTAAATGGCCTTGTGCTTCAAATATCGATGACAAATATATCAGCCATTTCCCTGAAACACAGGAAATCTGGTCGTTTGGTTCAGGATACGGTGGTAACGCATTGTTAGGCAAAAAATGTTTGGCATTGCGTATTGCTTCTTCAACTGCAAAAAAAGAAGGTTGGTTGGCAGAGCACATGTTAATCATGGGTATTACCAATCCAAAAGGAGAGAAAAAATACATAGCAGCAGCTTTTCCAAGTGCATGTGGAAAAACAAACCTCGCCATGTTGATTCCAACTATTCCGGGCTGGAAAGTTGAAACAGTAGGTGATGACATTGCCTGGATGAAATTTGGTGCTGATGGCCGTTTGTATGCAATCAATCCAGAAGCAGGTTTCTTTGGTGTTGCTCCAATGACATCAATGGATACCAATCCAAATGCAATGATTTCGGCAAAATCAAATACTATTTTTACAAATGTTGGTGTAACTCCTGACGGTGATATTTGGTGGGAAGGAATTGGCCACGATTGCCCGGCAGGAACAATTACCTGGAAAAACAAAGTTTACGATCCAGCTTCAGGCGAACCTGTTGCTCATCCAAACGCACGTTTTACAGCACCTGCTAGTCAGTGTCCATGTATTGATAAAGACTGGGAAAACCCAGCAGGGGTTCCAATTTCGGCATTCTTATTTGGTGGACGTCGTCCGTCAACTGTGCCATTGGTTTACCAGGCACGTAGCTGGAACCACGGTGTATTCATGGGATCGATTGTTGGTTCTGAAGTTACTGCTGCCGCTATCGGTTTGAAAGCCGGTGTTCGTCGTGACCCATTTGCAATGTTGCCATTCATTGGTTACAATATGGGTGATTACTTTGGACATTGGGTTACAGTAGGTGAAAACGCTCCTGTCAAAGAAAATCTTCCAAAAATATTTAACGTAAACTGGTTCCGCAAAGACGAAACAGGAAAATGGTTGTGGCCTGGTTATGGCGAAAACATGCGTGTTTTGGAGTGGATTTTCAATGCTTGCGACAATGCAGTTGAAACCATTGACACACCAATCGGTTTGGTTCCAAACAAAAAAGACATCAACATTAAAGGAATTGAAGAAGTTGCCGACAGCCTTGATGATTTGTTGAGTGTTGACAAAGCAAAATGGTTGGATGAATGTGAATTGATTGAAGAACATTACAAAAACTTCGGAAGCCACCTTCCAAAAGAATTGGCAGATGAATTTGAAGCGCTGAAAAGTCGTTTGAAATAAAAATCAAACATTGAAAAATAATAAGAGGCTATCCGATTTGGGTAGCCTCTTTGCTTTTGGATTAAATTGTATTGTTGAATTTGACGCTGGTACCGAATACATTTTTGCAATATTTCCTTCAGATCATTCTTGTTCAAAGTATACAAACTGATCGTTGTGCATAAATTGAAAAAAAAAATCAAATGTCCCCGTTCTAAATTTTTTCAAATTGATTGATTTTCTTCAAAATTAGGGTTTCATGCTAATCAATTCAAAACGAGATTTAAGGCAAATCAAACTTTCTAAAAAATCAAATTATTTCGGTTAAAGCGCTTTCAATTGTGGTGTATTCAAACTCAAATCCTGCGTCCAAT
>JBFHJA010000027.1:0-18997 GCA_041596165.1 Draconibacterium sp.
ATCAACAACACCGCGGGTATAGGTACTTCCCTCGCGTTTAAAATGTTGCCACGAGTAACCTGCAGTTGCATCAATTCTGCTGCTAATTCCCTCTAACTCTTTTGTATAATTCAAATAGAAATCGAGTAGGTTATTTGTATTCTTCGAATCGTAGTCGCTCAATTTTCCCCATAATGGGCTGGTAAGCGTTGAAGGAGAAGTGGTTGGCCTGTTGTTGTGTCCTTCGCCTTTTGAATAGTCAGTTGCCACGTTCAAATTTGCACTTAAATCGGGGAGGAACGGAAGTTTGTAATCTAACTGAAGGTTTCCGATAAATCTTTTTACATTCGATTTATTGTCGGCTTCCATTAACTGTTCCACCGGGTTAGCGGTTCCCAGGTTCGCTCCATAGTTGCTCCATTGAAAATATCCACCCGAATTTGCATTGCCATCATAAATCGGTTTTGTCGGATCCATGGAAATAGCCGAACTTATTGCACCTGTATCACCAAAATTATTGTCGGTAAGCATCCCTTTTGCATTTGCATTCACTTTCAAGCTGCCGTCAAACAATGTTGGATTGATGCTGAGTGTTCCTGTAAATCTTTCCATATCGGTATTTTTAAGAATACCTTTTTGATTTGTATAACCTGCCGATACCCGGTATGGTAATTCTTTTACCGATCCTGAAATACTCAAACTATTGTCTTGTGAGGCAGCAGTTCTGAAAATTTGTTTTTGCCAGTTAGTATTTTCATTCCACAACTGATTATAACTATCGGCTCCGAACAAGCTTTTTTTATTCTGCGCAATTTGCCGCATTTCGTCTCCCGAATACACATCCATATATTCAATCGGCGTTGCAATCGATGAATTTATATCAACATTAATTGTCATTGGAGAACCAGCCTTTCCTTTTTTCGTGTTGATAATGATTACTCCGTTTGATGCCCGTGATCCATAAATAGCAGTTGCTGATGCATCTTTCAGGATATTCATGGATTCAATATCGTTTGGATTCACAAACGATAGGAAGTTGCTGCTTCCCGATACATTGTTGTTGTCGATAGGAACACCATCGATGATAATTAGTGGTTCGTTTGAGGCGTTTAAAGATGAACCTCCACGAATGCGGATGGTAGAACCACTTCCCGGAGCACCCCCCGCAGTTGTGATAACAACACCTGATGCTTTACCAACAAGTAAATCCTGGGCCGAAGTGATAGCGCCTTTGTTAAAATCGTCGGAGCTAACCGCGGTAACCGAGCCGGTAGCGTCGCCTTTCTTCACTTGCCCGTATCCAATAACCACAACTTCGTCCAGGCCAAAAAGTTCCTCTTGCAGGGCAATGTTGAAAATGCTTTTATTGCCAATTTTAATTTCAGCGTTTTTCATACCAACAAATCCGATGATCAATGTTTCGGCATCGTTCGGGATATTCAGTTCAAAATCCCCATTGATGTTTGTTATTGTTCCCATCGTGGTTCCTTTTACTGAAATAGTCGCACCAGGCAAAGATTCACCGGTTTTAACATCGGTAATTTTACCTGTTATTGTTTTTACTTGCGCAAATCCAACCGAAGTTGTTAATACGGCAACCAAAAACAATAAAATCTTAAGGTTTTTTCGTATGATCCTCATTTTAAAATGTTATTAGTTTATAATCCTTTGTTACGTTTGTTAAATAATTTTAACTGTCTCTTAAATGGCAAATAATCAACAATTTAATACTACTTCTTATTTAACTTGTCGCTCAATTCTGAGGCGAATGTAAAAAAAATGTTAAAAGAATATTATGAGTTTTAGTTCAATAAACACCGCAAACGTTTGCGGTGTCGTTTGCGCCAAACATGTTATACAACAGGTAATTGCCGGGAGGTAGTTTTTTGACTTTTTTTTGTTTTTAAATGCAAAACGTGTAGAGATTTAAAAATCTTACATTCTTAATAATTATACAAAATTATTTGTCATCGAGTTATTGCGGATATTTTCAAACTCAATCCGGAATTAGTAAGTTGAAAAGAATTATAGTACTTTTATGGGTATTGAATTTCAGAAAAACCATTAGAATCTATTTTGGCCATTTTTGTTTTATTAATACATGAAAAACAGTCCGATTACCATAAAAGATATTGCACGGGAGCTAAAAATTTCAGCTTCAACAGTTTCCAGAGCCCTGAAAAACCACCCCGATATAAGTTCCGAAACAAAGAAAGCCGTAAACGAACTGGCCGAAAAATATAATTATCAGCCCAATGCTGTTGCCCTCAGCCTAAAACAACGCAGAACAAATACAATTGGCGTCATCATTCCTGAAATTGTGCACTATTTTTTCTCCTCAGTAATCAGTGGAATAGAAGATGTTGCTTATGATCAAGGGTTTAATGTAATTATCTGTCAGTCGAACGAAATGTACGAACGCGAGGTAGTAAATGTACGAACTCTTTTAGCGAATCGTGTAGATGGAATTTTAGCCTCTATCACAAAGGAAACATTGAAATACGACCATTATTATAAAATTCGGGAAAACGATGTTCCACTGGTTTTTTACGATCGGGTGGTTCCAGATTTTGAAGCAGATCAAGTAATTGTTGACGATTTGAAAGCTGCATACAACGCCACAAAGCATTTAATTGAAGGTGGCCGTAAGAAAATTGCTCATTTTGCCGGACCGCAGAACTTGTTGATTGGCCAATTGCGCAAAGAAGGATATTTGAAGGCCATGAACGAGGCAGGACTTCAGATCAATTCTGACTGGATTGTGGAAGCCGACAACTTTGAAAAGGGACGGATTGCAACTCTCAATCTTTTAGATGAAAAAATCGATATCGATGGAATTTTTGCGGTAAATGACCTAACTGCACTTGGAGCCATGCAAACGCTGCAAAAAAAAGGCATTAAAATTCCCAAACAGGTTGCTGTTGTTGGTTTCTCCGATGGGCGCCTGTCGGGAATTACCGACCCTCCACTTACATCGGTCGATCAACATGGTTATGAAATGGGAACCATAGCGGCTGAATTGCTTTTAAACCGCATCAAAGGCAACAACAGCGAAATCCCTTTCGAAACAAAAGTGCTGAACACCAATTTAATTGTCAGGGGTTCATCTGCATATTAAAAAATAATCAAAAAAATATTTTAATCTCCGCAAACGTTTGTAATCGGCATTTCAATAGAAATGTTCTGGTTTTTAACGATTTGGCGAATGCCTGATATTTGGATTATCAAATAATTGTGTTTTATATTTGTATCGGCAAATCATCACATTTACTTCTCGTTTAACCCGCAACTTTCTACTGGCTGAAAATTGTACTTTAGCTAATATCAATTTTTAAAAATAGTTGTCATGGTTAAAAAACCTACGCTAAGTTTCTGGCAAATCTGGAATATGAGTTTTGGATTTCTGGGTATTCAATTTGGATTCGCGCTTCAAAATGCCAATGTTTCAAGGATATTTCAAACGTTGGGCGGCGACGTCGATCGTTTGGCAGTTTACTGGCTGGCCGCACCGTTAACTGGTTTAATCATTCAACCAATTGTTGGTCATTACAGTGACAAAACCTGGGGAAAACTAGGTCGTCGCCGTCCTTATTTGTTGGTAGGGGCAATACTTGCATCACTTGCACTTTTGTTTATGCCAAACTCGCCAACCCTTTGGATAGCTGTCGGAACTCTTTGGATAATGGATGCGTCTATCAACATTTCCATGGAACCGTTCCGTGCTTTTGTTGGCGACAATTTACCTTCGGAACAGCGCACAACAGGATTCGCGATGCAAAGTTTTTTCATCGGCACGGGCGCAATTGTAGCTTCTTTTCTGCCGTATGCATTAACAAACTGGCTTGGCATTGAAAATATCGCATCCGAAGGTATTGTTCCACCATCGGTAAAATGGTCGTTTTATATTGGCGGAATCGTTTTTATTGCTGCTGTTGTCTGGACTGTTTTCAGTTCAACGGAATATTCGCCCCAACAATTGAATTCTTTCGAGGAGACAAAAACCGAAAGCAATCAATCGGCAATTTCAAATAGAAAAACACATTCGCAACTACATCCTGTTTTTCTTAGAAATGGTGCGATATTTCTGGTTGTCGGATTGGTATTGGTTTATTTTGTATTTAACCGTGGGCTTGAAAAGGAAATGTACATTTTAGGCGGCGGCTTAGCTGTTTATGGCGCAATTCAGTTTGTTACCTTTCTTTTGTCGAAATTAAACCGGACAAAAAACGGGTTGGTGGAAATTATGACAGACATGATAAACATGCCAAAAACCATGGGCCAACTCGCCATTGTACAGTTTTTCTCGTGGTTCGCATTGTTTGCCATGTGGATTTATACCACAGCTGCGGTAACGGGTCATGTGTATGGAACGAGCGATACAACTTCGGTTTTGTACAACGAAGGTGCAAACTGGGTGGGAGTTTTGTTCGGAATTTACAATGGATTTGCTGCGGTTGTAGCATTCGGCCTGCCTGTTTTGGCAAAATATACAAGCCGAAAAGCAACTCATTCGGTTTCATTGGTCATCGGTGGACTCGGTTTGTTGTCGTTCTATTTTATTACAAATCCAAATTTACTGCTGCTTTCAATGGTAGCAATCGGAATTGCATGGGCCAGCATTTTGTCAATGCCATATGCAATTCTTACCGGCTCGTTGCCTGCTCAGAAAATGGGGGTTTACATGGGTATATTCAATTTTTTTATTGTGATCCCGCAAATTCTGGCAGCAAGTATCTTGGGATTTTTGATGCGCCAATATTTCGGAGGCGATGCAATTTGGGCACTCGTAGCTGGCGGTATTTCAATGATTATTGCCGCAATTACCGTTGTTTTTGTTGACGATGTTGATAGTCCAAAATGAAACGAAGGAAAAATTTAAAAACATTTAGTTTCGATTTTGACGGGCTGACAGTAAGCGATTTATTAAAGATGATTTAGTTTGAAAAATGAAAAATTGAGATGAAAAATTATATAAAACATCACGAATGGAAAATCATAGAAGAAGGTTTTGTACCCGAAAACATGCGCATTTCCGAAAGCATTTTTAGCATCGGGAATGGGAAAATGGGACAGCGGGCCAACTTCGAAGAGAAATATTCAGGAGATTCACTTCAGGGATCGTATGTTGCGGGTATCTACTACCCCGACAAAACCCGTGTAGGCTGGTGGAAAAACGGCTACCCGGAATACTTCGCAAAAATCATCAATTCAACCAACTGGATTGGAATTAATATTTCAATTAACGGCGAGGAGCTTGACCTTGCAAAAGCAAAAATCCATTCCTTTGAGCGTATTTTAGACATGCAAAATGGTTTGCTTTCGCGAAGTTTTACTGCCGAATTGCAAAATGGAAACCAGGTTGAAGTTACATCGAAGCGCTTTGTAAGCATTGATAATACTGCCATTGGCGCAATTCAATATGCCATAAAAACGCTTAATTTTTCGGGCGAAATAATTATAAAACCCTTTCTTGACGGTGATGTTTTTAACGAAGATTCAAATTACGATGAGAAATTCTGGGTTGAAGTTTCGAAAGAAATCGAAGGCAACACAGGCAATATTACACTTGAAACTTTAAAAACAAAATTCAGGGTTTGCACCGCGATGATTTTTCAGGTCAGCAAAAATGGGAAACCCGAAATTTCAGAAATTTCAAATTCAACAAAAGAGAAATATGTAGAAGCCGCACAAAAAATAAAAGTGAGTGAGGGTGATTTTATTTCCATTGAGAAATATACTGCAACAATTTCGTCACTTGATTATTCATTTTACCAACTCACTGATTCGGCTAAAGAATTTGTTTCAAAAGCAAGTTCAAAAGGATTCGATTTGCTGTTTGAAAACCACCGGAACCTTTGGCTGAAAAAATGGGAAACAAGTGATATAAAAATTGAAGGAGATGTGGCAGCTCAACAAGGCATCCGATACAACATTTTTCAGTTAAACCAAACCTATTCAGGCGAAGACAAGAGGTTGAATATCGGCCCAAAAGGTTTTACCGGCGAAAAGTATGGCGGCGTAACATATTGGGATACTGAGGCATATTGTTTGCCCTTCTATTTAAGTACCGCCCCAATCGAAACTTCAAAGAAATTACTTTTATATCGCCACCAGCATTTAACAAAAGCCATTGAAAATGCTGAGAAACTAGGGTTCAACAGCGGAGCAGCTTTGTACCCGATGGTAACAATAAATGGAGAGGAGTGTCACAACGAATGGGAAATCACCTTCGAGGAAATCCACAGAAACGGTGCAATTGCCTATGCTATTTACAATTATGTGAATTACACAGGCGACAAAGAATACCTTGCTCCCTATGGTTTTGAGGTGCTGCTTGCAATTAGCCGTTTTTGGAGCCAACGGGTAAATTGGTCGGAGAAAAAGCAGAAGTATGTGATACTCGGTGTTACCGGCCCCAACGAATACGAAAACAATGTGAACAACAATTTTCACACAAATTATATGGCCGTATGGACTTTAAAATACACGCTCGAAGTTGTTGAATTCCTGCAAAAAGAGTTTCCGTATTTGTATGAAGAACTGATTTCAAAATGGAAATTCAACGCCATTAAAGAGACTGAAAAATGGAAGAATATAATTGATAAAATGTACTTCCCGTTTGATGCTGAACGCATGATTTATCTTCAGCAAGATGGATTTGATGACAAAGAATTAATACCCGTTTCCGAGCTTTCAGCAAGCGTTAAACCAATCAATAAAAAATGGTCGTGGGACAGGATTTTGCGTTCGTGCTATATTAAACAGGCCGACACTTTGCAAAGTTTATTTTGGTTTGAGAATGATTTTTCGAAACAAGAACTCAAGCGCCATTTTGATTTTTACGAACCGCTTACGGTTCACGAATCGTCGTTGTCACCATGCGTTCATTCTATTTTGGCAGCAAAAATCGGCTATGAAAACAAGTCGTATGAAATGTATTTGCGCACCGCCCGTTTAGATTTGGATGATTACAACCATGACACAGAAGACGGGCTGCACATTACAAGTATGGGCGGAACTTGGATGTCATTCGTAATGGGATTTGGCGGGATGCGAGCACGCGAAAACCAACTGATATTAAAGCCATTTCTTCCCGAAAACTGGGAGTCGTATCAATTCAGAATTGATTTCAGGGGAGCGCATTTAAGCCTCAAAAAAGAAAAGGGAAAACTCGCAATTGTGAACTATTCCAATGTCGCAGTGCCTTTGATAATTTGGGGAAAACCATTGCTTTTAGAAGAAAACAGCAAAATAGAAATTAATAAATAACACCATGAATCGATATCTTTTTACAATCATTGCGCTTTTGTTTTTTTTGAATGCATTTTCCCAAAAACTGGAACGAGTTGAACCCATGTTTTGGTGGGCTGGAATGAAATCGCCCGAATTACAACTTATGGTTTATGGCCAAAACATTTCTGAAACAAACGTAACTCTAAAATATCCCGGGGTTGAACTTGTTTCGGTAACAAAAGTGCAAAGTCCAAATTATCTGTTTGTCGATTTACTTTTGTCAAAAGATGCGCAACCAGGCAAGTTCGAGATTCAGTTTACAAAAGATAACAAAGTAGTTCAGACTTATTTATACGAACTAAAAGTCCGCGAAAATGGTTCGGCAACCCGGACTGGGTTCAATGGTTCGGATGTTATTTACCTGATTACGCCCGACCGATTTATTAACGGAAACCCCAACAACGACTGGGTGGAGGGGATGAAGGAAAAACCCGGCCGAAACGACAAGGATGGCCGTCATGGAGGCGATATTCAAGGTATTATCAATTCGCTGGATTATTTGCAAAAAATGGGATTTACAGCCGTTTGGCTAAATCCTGTCCTCGAAAATAATATGACACAGGTTTCATATCATGGTTATTCAACCACCGATTTTTATAAAGTTGACGCACGTTACGGTACTAATGAAGAATATCGAAAATTGAATGACGAGCTTGATAAACGCGGTATGAAGTTAATTATGGATATGATTTTTAACCATTGCGGTTCGGAACATTGGTGGATGGAAGATTTACCGATGAACGACTGGATTAACAATTACCCCGATTATAAAATTACAAGCCACCGCCGAACCGTTAATCAGGATCCACATGCTTCGGAAGCCGATCGCAGCTCTATGGTCGATGGGTGGTTTGTACCAACAATGCCCGATTTGAACCAGCGCAATCACTTTATGGAAAAATACCTGATTCAAAACAGTATTTGGTGGATTGAATTTGTAGGGTTGGAGGGAATCAGGCAGGATACATGGCCTTATCCCGATAAAAATATGATGACAACATGGACAAGAAAAGTGCTGGAAGAATACCCCAATTTTAATATTGTTGGCGAAGAGTGGGCAATGAATCCTGCAATTGTATCGTATTGGCAAAAAGGAAAAGTAAATTCCGATGGTTATGAATGTTACTTGCCATCTTTAATGGATTTTCCATTACAAAATGCAGTCAGCAGTGGTTTGCGAAACGATGAAAGCTGGGATGGTGGTTTAATTCAGATTTATGAATCCCTGGCCAACGATTTTCTGTATCCCGATGCTGATAATCTTGTTATTTTTCCAGACAATCACGACATGTCGAGATTTTATGTACAGGTTGGCGAAGATGTCGATTTGCTTAAAATGGGTGTTGCCCTGTTTTTGACAATACGCGGAATTCCACAAATTTATTACGGAACCGAAATTTTAATGCGGCACGAAGGTGGCGAACATGGAAATATTCGCGCCGATTTCCCCGGAGGCTGGCAAGGCGACAAAGTAAATGCACTTACCGGTTCAGGCCTTAATGCCGAACAAAAAGCAATGCAGGATTACATTTCAAAAATTCAGAATTGGAGAAAAAACAAACCGGTAATTCACAATGGAAAATTAATGCATTTTGTGCCACAGGATGGGATTTATACCTACTTCCGATATGATAATAATGAGGCTGTTATGGTTGTGTTGAATAAAAATAAAACTGAAAAAACAGTCTCAACAAACCGGTTTTCGGAAATTATAAAAGAATTTAAAACTGGTAATGAAATCATATCGGGGAAAATAGTTGAGGATATTTCTGAAATAAAAATACCGGCTAAAACTGCCATGATTGTTGAGTTGCAGAAATAAAAGAAAAGAATAGCAAAAATTTTTTCCGTTTTTGTAAACTTTTTTTCTATCCCGGTGTTTTTAATAATACTACAAAGAGTAAACATCAGTTTTACTCACCATGTAAAAATGGTTAGGTTTTTGGTTTAGTTTAGGTTTAGGTTGATTGAGAAAAGGCTGGTTGTTGAACCGGCCTTTCATCTTTTATGGATGCGATGGTTTTTAACTTTCAATTCCTGAATTTATTACAACCATACTTTTAAAAACAATTATATAAACAATAAACGGGAAAAATATATTGATGATTAGCATGTAAATAAAAGCAAAACCATACATAAAAATAAATGAGAACAGCAGGAAAACAAATTCAAAATATACAGTTATTAATATTGCTTTTGCACGCAGTTGCTTAGTTTTATCTGATTCATTTTTTTCCCTTGCAAAACATAAAAAAAACAACCCGGCCAACAATAAAACCCCTCCAATTTCTTCAATAATGTTGTTACTGATAATTTTCATGTATTTGGTGTCGAGGTAAATTGAATAAACTGCAAAAGTTTTAAGCTCAAAGAAATCGGGTTTTTGTTGTAACCAAAATCGAATAACTACCATTACAAGCCCCGAGAAAGTCAAAATTAGTCCGGGAATCCAAAATTTTTTGGATAACAATATTTGATTTTTGTCCATAGTTGATTAAATTGGTTTGATAATCTAATATTTCGTGTAATTACATACAAACAAAAATAGAATTTGTAATTTCTTTGGCTTATTTTTTATAAAGTTTTTCATCGATTTTTTTTTCGGAATTAACGATAACTTCCTATTTTTGAAAACATTGAAACCAAAAATTAAAATTATGAAAAAGCTAATCATTTTTTTAAGCGTTGTTTTTTTTATAACAACATCTTGTTCCGACCTTATTGATGATATAAAAGGTTCTGATAGTTCCACTAAATTATCGGGTTCAACAAATATCCCGATAAATACAGTTGGCAATAAATTTTCAACTTTGGGATTTACCGTAAATGGTACCGGCATCAGCTTAAACCCCACAATTGAAATTACAAACAGCACAGATGGGGTTAACACTGTTCATGTAAGTGTAAATTTGGCTTCAGACCCAAGGCTGGCGGCATTAAATAATTTAATTCCGGCATCAATGAAAGATTCGCAAGGGAAGGTAAATTTTGATTTAAAAGTAAAGATTACTTCTGAGGGCTGGTTAGACTATTCAAATGTGGATAAGGAACCTGTTGTGTTGGTAAAATACGACGATAATGTGGGCGACAAATATGATGTAACAACAAAAAGCGGCACCAAAATAACCCGCGAAATCACAAAAAAATCTACTACCGACGATTGGAACTATGGCTTTATGCAGATTAAAGTAATAAAGGTGGAACAAACCACTACTTTTCCCGGGATAAGAAAATATGTTTTGTACTTCAACCATAAATTTGGTATTGTCGGAATGGAAGTTATTGCTGAGGATGGTTCAACCATAAGTTCTCAAATTTCAGCTGATATATACTAAGCCAAAATTGGCAGCTAATCCAATTATTAAATAGATGAAGCATGTAATCGGCGTTAGCTTAGGGTCAACTTCAAGAAATAAATCGGTTAAAATCCAAATCGCTGGCGAAAATATCCTCATCGAACGAATCGGGACAAATGGCGATATTGAAGAAGCAAAAAAAATCATCCAACAATTTGACGGGAAAGTTGATGCCTTTGGTTTGGGAGGCTGCGACCTAGGAATGTCGGTGAATGAAAAGTACTATAAATTCAACTCAATAAAACAAATTGCACAATGTGCCCGCCTCACCCCGTTAACAGATGGAGTTGGTTTAAAAAACACGATGGAACTGGGTACCGCTGCCTTTCTTGATAAAAATCTTGGTGATATTCTTAAAAAAAATGAGAAGCGTGTTTTACTTGTGAATGCGGTCAGCCGGTGGGGAATGGCAAAATCGTTTATCAAAGCAGGATACAACTGTACGTTTGGCGATTTGATGTTCAGCCTTGGTGTCCCGATTCCTATCCGATCCGAAAGAGGAATTTTAATCGTCTCTTCAGTTTTGAGTCCCCTGGTTACTCGGTTGCCGTTTAAATGGTTATACCCTGTCGGGAATGAAGAAAATAGCAGAAAACCCAGGTTTGAAACCAGTTTTCGCAAAGTCACGGTAATTGCAGGCGACTGTTTATATATTACAAAATCTCTCCCTAAAAATCTGGAGGGGAAAATAATTGCGACAAACTCAACAACCGAAACAGACATCAATATTTTCAGGGAAAGCGGTATTGAATATGTATTGACCACGACACCGGTTTTTGATGGACGCACTTTTGGAACAAATATTATTGAAGCGGTTATTCTTGCCTTATCGGGCAAAAAATCGCAACTTCCAGCGAACGAGTTGGAAATGTGGATACAAAAACTCAAGTTGGAACCACAAATAAGGAAGCTATAATGGATGTTGTTATTCTAGCCGGAGGGAAACCTCAAAATGAAAAATATTGGCCAAAAAGCAAGGGTCTTCCAAAGCCGATGATTGATATCAATGGGAAACCAATGGTACAATGGGTTATTGATGCTGTTAATAAATCAAAGACTATTGAAAATATTTACATCGTAGGTTTGTCCAACATCGATGCACTTAGTTTTGAAAAACCCGTCACTTCTCTTCCCGATTTTGGTGGTATATTTAAAAACCTTGCCGCTGCTTCCAATCAAATTACAAAAGAAAAGCCCGATACAGGGTATTTCCTAAGCATTTCTTCAGATATTCCGCTTATTGATACAGGTTTAGTCGATGCTGTTGCGGGAAAAATGTATGAGCCGGGTTTCGATATCTTTTATAATGTCATCGAAAAAAAAACAATGGAACGCAAGTTTCCGGGTATTAAACGTACTTACATTAGATTTAAAGACGGGAATTTCTGTGGCGGCGACATGCACGTGATAAGCACAAAAGCCAGTATTTCGCCAACAATGCAAAGTTTTGAAAAATTCAGAAAAAAACCGCTGAAGCTGATTTCCACAATTGGATTTGATATGCTTTTCAGGATGTTGTTTTCGCCGCCTTCGATTAGCGAGGCAGCGAAGATAATTTATTCACGCACAGGTATTTTGGGGAAAGCCATAAATTGCAGTTTCCCTGAAATAGGAATGGATATCGACAATCCGGCACATTTGGCTTTACTTGGCGAAATTTTATCGAAAAAACTAACAGGATAAAATGGAACCCAAAAAATCAAATCCCAAAAAACTACCTGGCCTCATTTGGGTGGAATTAAAAAAATGGTTTCCTCACTCGGGCGATTCACTATTTCTTTTTCCGCTGTTTTTGCTTTTATTTTTTATTTGTGCGAAGAACCTGCAAGGTTGTTTCGGTTCAGTATTGGCAGGGATGGCTGTCACCGGGATTTTGGTCTGGATACTGAAACAGTGTATAAAAAAGGAAAGACCAATGGGAGAAGACGGGAAAATCTACAGGAAATACGATCCCTTTTCTTTTCCATCGGGACATGTTGCCCGGGCATTTGTTATTACAACAATTCTTTTTAATTGCAATTTAAGTGTTGCATTGTTAATCCTTTTATGGGCACTAGCAATTTCTGTGAGCAGGATAAAATTAAAACTGCATTTTTATGCTGATGTCATCGCGGGGGCTGCAACAGGAGTGGGAGTTGGGATATTTATTATCTGGTTACGTTTTAAATTTAATTTGAGTTAGAATTGCGCAAAGTTACAGTAATCATTCCGGCATTTAACGAAGAATGCACACTTTTAAATGTGCTTCAAACTGTTGTTGCATCACAAAAAGCTGATGAAATTATTGTTGTAAACGACGGTTCAAACGACTCAACCGGAACAATTGCAGAAAACTTTGAAATAAAAGTTATCAACCTCCCCGAAAATAAAGGGAAAGCAAATGCGATAGCGGCTGGGTTGGAACAGGCCTCAGGAGAAGTTGTTTTGTTTCTTGATGCCGACTTGATTGGTTTAAACCCTGAACACATCACTGCGCTGCTTCAACCGGTTTTGCAGGATGAGGTAAAAATGACTGTCGGTAAATTTTATTCAGGGGCGTTTTGGACGAGTTTGTCACAACATATTACCCCTTTTTTGTCGGGACAGCGGGCCATTGAAAAAAAAGCACTTCAAGGATTTGAGCATTTCGAAAAACTTGGTTTTGGGCTTGAAACAGCGCTCACCCTCTATTTCAAAAAAAATAAAATAGTTTACAAAGAAGTTTTGCTAAAAGGTGTGACTCATATAGTTAAGGAAGCGAAATTCGGGTTTTTCAAAGGATTTTTTATGCGGATGAGAATGTATGTACAGATTTTAAAAAGTTTGAACCGATAAAAATCAAAAACGGGATATCTTCAAAAAAAATATCCCGTTTTCAGTAATACCATTAAAAAAATTACCTTTTCATTATCCCGTAACAAATAATTTTCAGGATAATATCTACACTATTCTCAATATTCACATTTCCATAAGTTCCTGCCGAAAGTGGCATCTCCAAACCTTTTATTGCCGTGGTAATACCGATAGCAGCCAGGTTAAAATCGTAAATTTCAAACTCATTTTTCCGCACTCCTTCAATCAGAATTCGTTTAATCATCCTAATTTCATCAAGTTCATAACGACGTTTAACGTCATTTATAAAACCAACTGCTGTTACATCATTTTCAATGGCATGGTAAAAATTCGCCAAACTCCTGAAAGTGGTAAGTTTTGTAAGAATATAATCGCGCAGTTTATCAATTGGGTCGGTATTTCGGTTAATGACAATTTCGAGTTCATGTGCCAGTATATCAACCTCTTTCATAATTACTGCCTGAAATAAATCCTCTTTGCTTTCGAAATAATAATAAAGAGAACTTTTCCCTTTTCGCACTGCATTCGCAATATCATCGAGTGTGGTTTTTTTAAAACCATATTTACTGAAAATTTCGCGGGCAATTTTCAGAATGTTTTCACGGTTAATATCCTTTTTATGCCCGCTTTCATTTTTCGTTTGCATTGTATTCAGTTTTTTTCACAATTAGAAGGAAACAAATATAACCAAATATTTAGCCGCAAAAACTGTTTTGAATATTTTACTTTACCAGACGATAAAAAATTACAAATCACGAAAGTATTGTAAACAGATGAATAATGTAATATTACTATTCGAAACTAGTTTAATCGCTTTTTGAAACAAGTTGAAAATCAAGTTGTTTTTTTTCCAGATTTGTGCGCCAGATTTTTATTTTCAATTCATCGCCTAATTGATATGTTTTATGCGAATGACGACCTACGAGTGAATAATTTTTTTCATCGAAAATGTAGAAATCATCATCTAATTCCCGAATCGGAATCATCCCTTCAATTTTGTTTTCGAGTTCTACAAAAATACCCCAGTCAGTAACCCCTGAAATTACTCCCGGATATATTTGTCCGATGTGATCCTGCATAAACTCAACCTGTTTATACTTTATCGAGGCACGCTCTGCATTGGCCGCGCGCGTTTCCATATCCGATGAATGTTTGCACTGCTCTTCATATTTTTGTTCGTTGGCCGATCTTCCGCCCGCGAGATATTTCTCCAAAAGACGATGAACCATCATATCAGGATAACGACGAATTGGCGAGGTAAAATGTGAGTAATATTCAAACGACAAACCATAATGTCCGATATTCCGTGTTGAATATGCAGCCTTTGCCATAGTTCGAATAGCCAGGGTTTCTACAAGGTTTTGTTCTTTTTTGCCCTTAACGTTATTGAGCAAATTGTTGAGTGATGATGAAATTGCCTTTGATGTAGTAAGTTGAATTCCGTAACCAAAACGCTGTATAAATGTATTAAAAGTTGAAAGTTTATCCGGATCAGGTTTGTCATGAATTCGGTAAACAAAAGTTTTTGGAGTTTTATTTTCGCCCTTTTTCCCTACAAACTCCGCTACACGTTTATTGGCCAGTAACATAAACTCTTCAATGAGTTTATTTGAATCTTTGGCTTCTTTAAAATATACAGAAATGGGTTTCCCTTTTTCATCAATTTCGAATTTGAGTTCAACCCGTTCAAATGCAATCGAACCATCCTTAAAACGATTGTCGCGAAGTTTATTTGCAAGCTGGTTCAATGTCAGTATTTCTGTTACCAAATCTCCTTCGTTGGTTTCAATAACCTGTTGCGATTCTTCATAGGAAAACCGCCGGTTCGAATGGATTACAGTTTTCCCAAACCACTCTTTAACAAGATCGGCATCTTCGTTAAGTTCAAAAATGGCAGAAAAACAAAGTTTATCTTCATTTGGACGAAGAGAGCAAACACCATTTGACAGCCGTTCGGGCAACATTGGAACAACACGGTCAACCAAATATACCGAAGTAGCGCGGCTTTGTGCTTCATCTTCAATAATTGTATTTGGAGTAACATAATGTGTAACGTCGGCAATATGAACTCCAACTTCCCAGTTGCCGTTTTTCAGTTTTTGCAATGAAAGTGCATCATCAAAATCCTTTGCATCGTGCGGGTCGATTGTAAATGTTGTGATTCCGCGCATATCCCGTCGCTTCTTTATTTCATCTTCCGAAATTTCAAGCGGTATTTTTTCAGCTGCCTTGTCAACGTTTTCAGGAAATTTGTGTGGCAATTCAAATTCGGCAAGAATGGCGTGCATTTCGGTATCGTTGTTACCTGCATCGCCAAGCACTTCTTTTATTTCACCAAACGGACTTCGGGCATTTGGTGGCCACTCCACAATTTCGGCTATAGCTTTTTGTCCATTTTTTGCTCCATTCAGTTTTTCAAGTGGAATAAAAATATCGAATCCAACCTTTCCTGCGGGAATAAGAAATGCAAAGTTTCTTGACGTTTGAACTGTGCCTACAAAAACCGATTTTGCCCTTTCAATTATTTCAATTATTTCTCCTTCAAGGTCATGCTTTTTACGTGCGGCAAATAACCTGACGCTTACCTTGTCGCCTGCCATAGCGTGGTTCAGGTTTCGCGATGATATAAGAATTGGCCTTTCAACTTCATCACTGTTTACATAAGCAAAACCTTGCGACTGCATATCAACAATGCCAATCACCGTACCTGATTTTGCCTTTAGTTTGTACTTCCCGCGTACTATTTGTTCAAGATATCCATCGTCATGCAATTCCTGTAAAACTGCATTTACCAATTTACGGGTTTCCATGTCCTTTATGCCCAGCCAGGTAGATATTTGTTTGTAATTCACCGTTTTACCTGGTTCTCCGTAAAGGATAGTTATGATTGAATTTTTTAACTTCTTTTTATTAAAAGTTTCGGCTTTAATTTTTTTAAATCCTCCCTTTTTATTTTTTTTCTTTGACATATTTCTTGTTTTTTTATGACAGATCAATTTAGGTTTTTTATTCTGAACAAAGATTTTTTATCACTTTTTTATTTAACAATGCATAACTTTTAATGTTTGCAGGAATTAGTATGTTTGTAGTCCATTAAAAATGAATGAAAATTAAAGGAAAAATACCATTTATTATAATTGCGGCGCTAGCCTGGATAGTTATAATTTCATCATGTGCGAATCCTGGAATGCCAGTTGGTGGCGCAAAAGATACAATTCCTCCGGTACTGCTAAAAACAGAACCTGGATACAAATCATTAAATTACAAAGGTGGTGATGTTAAGCTTACATTTAACGAATATCTGACCATCGATGATATATCCGAATCGCTTGTGATTTCGCCTCCAATGATTAAAACACCCATTATTCGTACAAAATCAAAAACTCTGGTTATTGAGTTTAATGAAGATTTAAAAGACAGTACAACTTATTCTCTGGATTTTAAAAACTCGGTAGCCGATAATAACGAAAAAAACCCACTTAAAAACTTTCGTTTTTTATTTAGTACCGGACCAATTTTTGATTCGTTGCGCGTATCGGGCCGGTTGACGAATGCATTTAATCTTGAACCAATCGACAAAGGCCTTGTATTACTTCATGAAAATTTGCATGATTCAGCTATCTTCAAAACAAAACCGGATTACATTGCCAAAACCGACGAAGAAGGAATCTTTATGTTTGATAATATTGCTCCGGGGAAATATCATCTTTTTTCGCTTTTTGATACTAACAACAATTTATTATATGATGAGGGTGCTGAAGAAATGGCATTCGCAGATTCAGTAATAATTCCGTCGGCTGAATATGTTGGAGGGGTGGATACGATAACCTCGGTTACCGATACTGTTGTAGTTATGGGCCACACCCATTTTTATCCTGAACCTGTTTATTTACAACAGTTTACCGAAGACATATTCGACCAGTATCTTGATAAATATTTAAGAGACTCCCGTTATAAATGCACCTTTGTTTTTAACGAGTCGGTTAAAGACTCGTTTCAGCTTAATTTGATTAACAATGATGCAACCAACTGGTATCAAACAGAATACAATGAAAATATTGATTCATTAACAATATGGATTACCGATACAACAGTTACACGGTTTGATTCTTTAATGATGGAAGTTAGTTATCTTCAGTTAGATACTTTAAAACAGCTTTATTTGCAGAAAGATACAGTGGAAATGAATTTTGTGGATATAGAAGACACTAAATCAGCAAGAAAGAAAAGACCAAAAGAAGGCGAAGAAGACGCTCCAGAACCAGTTTTTCAATTCAATTTTCAAACTGACATCAACAGTTCAATTGTTGAACTAAACAATAATATCGGAATTCTGGCTCCTGAGCCAATTTATACATTTGATAGTTCTAAAATTTTACTGTATCTAGCTGAAGACACACTAAAATCCCCCCTAAATTTCAACTTTTATAAGGATACAGTTGAGTACAGGAAATACAACATATCGTATAAATGGGAACCTGGTGCTATTTATATGCTTGAAATAGATTCGGCAGCTTCTGTAAATATTTATGGTGTAACAAGCAAAAAATTAAAATCGAAATTTACAGCCCGCGAAGAGGACTATTACGGAACTGTAACCCTTAATTTAACAGGGATTGAAATGCCGGTAATTGCTCAACTAGTTGGTAATAACGACGATGAAAAAGTTATTGTTCAAAAAGTTACCAATGAAGACGGGAAAGTTGTTTTTGACCATCTGAAACCCGACAAATATAAGGTAAAAGTTATTTTCGATAGAAATGGAAATGGGAAATGGGACACGGGCAGTTATCAGGATAAATATCAACCGGAAAGAGTTTCGTATATTAATGAAGTTGTAAAAGTTAGATCGAACTGGGAAAAGGAATACAACTGGGATTTGAAGCCTGACCTGTCTTTTGTAAAAAAAGTTCGTGACATTGAAGAAGAGGAAAAACAGCGCAAAGAGGCTGAAGAAAAAGCAAGAAAAGAACAAGAGAAAGAGCGAGGAGAATCTCAGGATCAAATGAGGAACTCAATGCAGGGCGGTAGCGGATCGGGTTCATTTAGATAAGCTGTTGTGCTTTACTGCAAATATTTGTTATATTGGACTTTAAATAAAAAAATTATGGCAAGCGTAAAAGACTTAAAAAAAGACATTGATATATTAATGTCACTGGTATTGAACGACTGTTTTTCGGTGTTGGAATATAATGAAAAAGTTGACAATGAGGCGATTCTGAAAATCGCTGGCGATGTTATTCAAAAACACCGTGAATTGCGCCTCCGTGTAAATCATCCCGACGGAAAAGATAATCCAAAGTTGGTCCGAAAATATTACAATAAATTAGTTCAGGATACACTTAAAGAAGCTGATGCAGCTTTTGAGCGACTTTCTGCAGAAATAAAAAAGGTAGCTTAAAAAGGGTCTGTTCAATTAAGTGTGTCATCCAATAATTTTTCTTTTTCAAGACCCTCCAAAAATAAACAGGGTTTTGGAAAAGAAAAATTTTATTTTGTAAATCGTTCATCAAAAATAATTGATAATTGTGATTGTA
>JBFHJA010000028.1:0-18439 GCA_041596165.1 Draconibacterium sp.
ATTTCCTTTTCGGTTTTTCAACATATCTTTTGTGAAAACCATTGTAGGCAATAACGTTCCTTTAAAGTTTAATGCAAAAACTTTGTCGAAACCTTCCATTTCAAGGCCATAAAAAGTATCTTCAAGTTTGTCGATATTTTCCTCAGTCATTTCCTCTACTTTTGTTGTAGCCTGTGGGCTGTTTCCGCCGGCACCGTTAATCAGAACATCAATGTCGCCAAGCCTTTCATTGATTTCAAGTTTTGCTTTTTCAAGCGATGCCTTGTCAAGCACATTGGCTTCAATGCCAATAACTGTTGCTTTATATTCTGCGGCGATTTCAGCAGCAACTGAATCAGCAACTTGTTTATTGATATCCGCAATGGCAATTTTCATGTCAACAGATGCAAGTGCTTTAACTATTGAACTTCCAAGTACACCGGCTCCTCCGGTAATTACACATACTTTTCCTTTAAGGTCGTCAAATGAAATTGGTTTCATAATTTTTTATTTAAATTCTTTATAATACTCTATGTTCTCTTTTGTAATAATATCTATTGAAGTATAACTCTGATCTGCTATCTGGTGTTTTTCAACAACAAACCTAAATAGTTTATTTATGGCGTTATATCCCTGTTCTTCAGGTCGTTGGCAGATCAGGAAATGTACGATATCTTTGTTTAAAAACTCCACATTCCATTTTACAAGATCGTGGCCAATCAATTTTATATCTTTCAGATTGTATTTTTCAATGAGTCTTCCGGCAAAAAACACTTTTGAGTTTGTAACAAAAATTCCTTTGATATTATTTTTTTCAATAATACTTATCACATTCTCCATCCACACTTCATTGTCAGTATCTGATACTTCAGTCGTGAATAGTTGATGCCCGTCTTTGTTATTCATTTTATACCAGTCATAAAAACCCTTTTCGCGTTCTACTAAATGGTTTTGATTGTCCATTTCCTTGGCAAAATGTATAATTAGGATATTTCCACCGGGCAGAATCAAATCGAGAAGTTTGCCCGAAACAAGACCGCTTTGATAAGAATCCTGACCAATGTAACTGATCTGACCTGCATTTTTAATTTCAGAATCGATAAATACAAAAGGAATGCTTTGTTTTTTTAATCGCTCAATAAACTCAAGCGATTCCTTTTTAAAAAAGGGAGCAAACAAAACGCCATCTGGTTTCAATTCGATAATTTTCTCTGCTTCTTTTACAAATTCGGTCCTGTCGGTCTGACTAAAAGTAAAAGGCTCAATTTGAATTCCGAATTGTTGAAGTTCGGTTATTCGTTTTTGGATACCAACAAATGGTTTATTCCAGTATCCTTCTTTTGAAGGTGGTTGGGGAAGTAGGGTGGCAAATACCGATGATTTTTTGGAAGCTAGATTACTTGCAAAAATGTTGGGTTTATAATCGAATTCAGAAATGATTTTAAGAATCCTTTTTTTTGTTCGTTCTGAAACTTCACCACGATTGTGTAAAACCCGATCCACTGTTCCAATTGAAACATTTGCCCTTTCAGCAATATCTTTAATCCGTATTTGATTATTAGTTTCTATAATAATTTGATTCTAAATTGTTTAATTGTAGCTGTAACATAATGACATTTACAAAAATACTGAATTATTTTAGATTTCGTGTTCGTACACGGAAAAATAATTTTCAATAATTATTTCGTGAATTTTTGTTGAAAATGGGATCTTGCATTATTAAGGGTTTGTGCATTGTATTAAAAAACAAGAGCTGACAGTTTTTTTTTATCTGTCAGCTCTTGTGAATATTGAAAAGTATTTCAATTAGTTTTTGTTTTGATTGTAGTATTCCAGAGCCTTTGGCATTAATTTATTTAATTGGGTTATTCTTGTTTCAGGATTGGGGTGAGTCGATAAAAATTCAGGAGTACTGTTCGATCCTGATTGTTGCATCCGTTCCCAAAGTAATGGTGCTTCGAGTGGATCGTAGCCAGCCATAGCCATAAAATACAAACCCATTTCATCGGCTTCCGATTCATGTTTGCGACTGTACGGTAACATAACGCCCAGCTGTGTCCCAACCCCAAAAGCCAGCAATGCCAATTGTGTTGTTTGTTCCTTTTTCTGGCTCATCGCTTCCGAAAGTGCTACTCCCCCCATTTCAACAACCATTTGTTGCGACATGCGTTCGTTTCCATGATTTGCAATAGCATGAGCAATTTCGTGAGCCATTACAACAGCAATACCATTGTCATTTTTGCAAATTGGCAAAATTCCCTCATAAAATACTATTTTTCCGCCAGGCATGCACCAGGCATTCATTGTTTCGGATGCAATCAGGTTATACTCCCATTTGTAGCCATCAATTAAAGAAAGGCGATTGATACTTTGCAAATATCTTTCAACTGCATTGGTTATTCGCATTCCAATTTGCCTTATATTCTGTGTTGCTTGTGTATTGTTCGATAACTTTTCGGTTTGAAGCACAGTACTATAACTTTCATTGCTAAGTGAAAGCATTTGAGAAGATGGAATTGCAGTAAACTGTCTGCGGTTGGTTAACGGAACCGTGCTACAACCGGCAAAAACTAACAAAAGAGCAGCGTAAAATATTCGTTTCATCTGTAACGTTTTTAATGTGAAATCAATACATATTTTTCAAAATTGAATCAAATCTTTTTTGAAAGAACAAATGTAATATATGCCTTGATTAAAAAATCCAGGTAAATGAAATTTAATGTTTAAAATGTCATTGTTTACTTTTGAAAATCCCTATTTCAAAATTAAGACTTGTATTTTTTGAATTTTAGCCGAAACTATACTTCCTGCACCAATTCAACAATTTCCTGTCCTTTTTTAATGGCATCCAAATTCAGTGGAATTGTGCTGTGATAACGTTCAGGCAACGATTTTTGCAAGCCTTTTTCAACATTGTCAAGCGTTACAATTGGACGAATTTTGAGATAACTACCAAACACTATCATGTTAAATACCCTTGGGTTTCCCATTTCAACTGCGGTAACTGTAGCATCAACTTTATAAATATTTATGTCAGTACGTTGTGGTGGGTGAATAACACCATTTGGATCGTAAAGCAAAGTTCCGCCAGTTTTGACTGATTTCTCGAACTTGTCCATACTTTGCTGGTTCAAAATAATTGCTGTATCAAAATGTTTTGCAATAGGCGAACTGATGCGTGTGTCACTCAAAATTACTGTAACATTGGCCGTTCCACCTCTCATTTCAGGCCCGTATGAAGGAAACCACGTTACTTCCTTGTTTTCCATTATTCCTGAATAAGCCAGTATTTTTCCCATTGAAAGCACACCTTGCCCACCAAAACCTGCAATTATCAATTCTTCGGTCATTTTGTTGTTTTTTTAATTTTGAGAAAGTTATTCCCCTTTCACACTATCCTTTAAATCGCCTAGTGGATAATAAGGTATCATGTTGTCTTCCATCCATTTATTGGCTGCAACCGGTGTCATTTTCCATCCTGAATTGCAGGTAGAAACCACCTCGACAAATGAAGTACCTTTTTTATCCATCACATTTTCTATGGCTTTTTTAAGCGAACGTTTACATTTACGTACTGCCGCCGCGGTATGTACTGCCTGGCGGGTAACGTACGAAGTTCCGGGAAGTTGGGCAATTAAATTGGTAATTTTCATTGGATAGCCATTCAAATCAACATTTCTGCCCATTGGAGTTGTTGAGGTAACCATTCCTTCAAGTGTTGTTGGTGCCATTTGTCCTCCTGTCATGCCGTATATTCCGTTATTGATAAATATTACAAGAATATTTTCACCACGGTTACAGGCATGCATAATTTCTCCCGCACCAATTGAAGCTAAATCGCCATCTCCCTGATAAGTAAACACAAAATTGTCGGGATATAATCTTGAAATACCTGTTGCAACGGCCGGTGCCCTGCCGTGGGCAGCTTCCTGCCAGTCAATGTCGATATAATTATATGCAAAAACGGCACAACCTACCGGGGCTATTCCAACTGTTTTTTCTTGTATTCCAAGCTCTTCAATTAATTCAGAAAGAATTTTATGCACTACCCCATGAGAACAACCCGGGCAATAATGCATGTAAACATCTTCCTGAACTTTCGATTTGTCGTAAACCAGGTTTTCCGGTTTAATAAGATCTTTTAACTCCATAACTTAATTCCCATGAAAATTTATCTTCCAACGCCTTAACAACCTCTTCGGGTGAGGGGATAATTCCGCCCATTCTTCCAAAATAATTCACCCTTGCATTACTTCCGGCTTCATACACCGACAGTTTAATATCTTCAACCATTTGACCTGCGCTCATTTCAACCGACATAAATCCTTTTACTTTGCGCGCTAGTTCTTTAATAATCAGTTTTGGAAAAGGGAAAAGTGTAATTGGTCTGAGTAACCCAACTTTCAATCCTTTTTCGCGTGCCAGTTGTACAGATTTCTGGCAAACCCTCGCTGTGGTTCCAAAAGCCACAAGAACATATTCAGCATCATCACACTGAAAAGCTTCATATCGTACTTCTTTTTCTTCCATAACCCTGTATTTTTCCTGAAAACGAAGATTGTTTGTTTCCATTTCTTCAGAGTCCATAACAAGAGAAGTTACAACGTTTTTCTTCCGCGAGGCAGGTTTGCCGGTTGTTGCCCAACTTCCCGATTTTTCGTGAATTTCTTCATTTGTCCATCTTGGTTTGAAATCGGCAAGTTCCACTTTTTCCATCATTTGTCCTAAAGCGCCATCGGTTAAAATCATTGCAGGGTTTCTGTATTTGAAGGCAAGTTCGAAACTCAAATCAACAAAATCGTTCATTTCCTGAACAGATGATGGTGCCAAAACAATTAATTTATAATCTCCATGTCCTCCGCCCTTAACAGCCTGAAAATAATCGGCTTGCGAGGGTTGTATAGTCCCTAATCCAGGACCGCCACGCGTAACATTTACAATTAGACAGGGTAATTCAGCACCTGCCAAATAAGATATTCCCTCTGACATTAAGCTAATTCCCGGGCTGGAAGATGAAGTCATTGTTTTTTTTCCTGAACCGGCTGCGCCATAAACCATATTTATTGCGGCAACTTCGCTTTCTGCTTGTAAAACCACCATTCCTGTTTCTGTCCAGGGTTGCCGCATCATCAGCGTTTCCATTACTTCTGACTGAGGTGTAATGGGGTAGCCAAAATAACCATCGCAACCACAGCGGATGGCCGCTTCCGCCAGCACCTCGTTGCCTTTCATTAATCTTATTTCGCCCATAATTCTTTATTTTCTGATTCTATATTTTGTTATTCCTTATTCTGTTGTTCTCTTTAAATTTAAAATAAGAAATAAAAAATGTAAAAGTTTTTAAATCTTCATTCGGTAAATAGTAATACATGTGTCAGGGCAAACTACACCACAATTGGAACAGCCAATACATTCTTCAGGGTTTTCCATATATGAGTAATGATAACCCCGGCTGTTTACTTCCCTGTTTAACCTTAAAACATCCTGCGGGCATGCTTCTACACAAAGTCCGCAACCTTTACACCCTTCGTTGTTAACAACAACTGCACCTCTAACTTTTGCCATTTCTAAGATATTTTGCCTAAAATTAGTAACCTTTAACTTCCAAAAAGAAAATATATATCAGGTTCTGCAAAAATAATTTCAGCAAGTTAAAATCCTTAAAATAAACAACATGTTTACTTATAGATTCATTTAAAACAGCATGAAATTATTATTGATTGATTAGTTAATACAAAACTATTTTTTCTGAAAAGATATAATGCAACATAAGTTGCTATTTCGGAATAATGTTAATTGTGAATGAATTCGGCAGTAATAAAATAATTTACCCAATAATGGAATGCACAAACTGTTATTTTAGATTTTATAAAGAAACCTTGTTAATATATTGCGGTGGATACCTAAATAAGAAGCAATGTGTTGCCGTTGAAGTTTTTTCCCGAGTTCCGGGTTTTCTGTAAAGAATTTTCTGATACGTTGTTCTGCATTTAATGATTGAAAGGAATGAATGCGCGCAAGGGATTGGATATAACTTTCTTCGGCTAAAATTCTGACTGTACGCTCAAACCTTGGATTGGTATCCAGCAGGTTTTTGAATTCCTCTTTTTCAATAAAAATCAGTTCCGAATCTTCGTAGGCCCTGATTGATTCAGTAGAATTTCTTCCAAAATAAAATCCTTCGTGGTTGCTGACAATAAAGTTATTGGGAGGAAAAAAAAATCTTGAAATCCATTCAGTGCCGCTATCAGAAATGTAACTGGCATAAAGTAATCCACCAAGCAAAATGCCAATTCGCTTAGTTTTTTCGCCATATTCAATAAACGATTCGCCTTTGTGCAATAATACAGGCTTATTTTTTAAGTTAAGTTCGTGTATAACATCGAGAGTTAAATTATATCGCGATATTACTTTGTTTTTGTCCATTTTTTCTGGATGCTAGATGCTTGTTACTTGATACCAGATTCTTGATGAATAGTATATAGTACGTGGTTAATAGTACATTGTGCCTGTAGTACATTTTACTCGTTTCATGCTCTTTGCCCAAAGCACTCTGCCCTTAACCCTTCATTCCATATTCAGCATTGAAAAGTTGCAGCCTCTGTTCCAGTTCGCCAAATTGGCTGGGTTGAACAAACGAAACACAGGCCCTTATTCCCTCTTCTTCGCTTCCTGTATTGTCAAGTGCGATTGCACTAATTCCATAATAAAGCAGGTTTTCAACAAGTTGGTTTCCTGTCATGCCAGAATATGAAAGCGTGAAATAGAATCCATCTGCAATGGGGTCATTCATATCCATTTTGTACACAATTTCGAATCCATTTTCAGTAAAAAGCTTTTTCATTACTTTGGCTTTTTCGCCATAAGCTTTTACTTCTTCCACAAAATTGAACTGCCCATTATTAGCAGCCTCAAGCATTGCCGTCAGCGCCCATTGAGCTGAATGACTTGTGCCCGAAGATATTGAATAAAGCAGACGTAAAACGATTGTGCTTCCAAAAGTTGGGCTTTCGAATCGTTTTTGCAAATTGGGATATTCGCGGTTATATAATTGGTCTGATATAACCATTAACCCGCACCGCTGACCTGCATAGGAAAATATTTTTGAGCTGGAGATAAACAGTATATAGTTATTTGTGTATTTGGCAACAGTTGGCTGATAAGGAGGGACGCCTGGTTTTGAAAAATCCTGACGAAAATCCATTCCAAAATACGCCAAATCTTCCATTATAATTACATCATATTTATTGGCCAAATCGCCAATAATTTTTAATTCGTCTTCCGTAAAACAAATCCATGCCGGGTTGTTTGGGTTCGAATATATAATCGAATTTATATTTCCTTTGGCCAGAATTGCTTCAAGTTTTGTTTGAAGTTTCTCGCCCCTGAAATTGAAAACATCAAAAGTTTCATATTTCAGGCCGAGCACCATCATTTGTTGCTTTTGTACCGGAAAACCGGGATCAATAAATAATGTAGTGTCTTTATTTTTGTCAGTGAAACCTGCAGCCAAAAATGCTGAAAACGTGCCCTGCATTGATCCTACCGTTGGAATACAACTTTTAGGGCTGACTTCAATATTCATGAAGTTTTTCACAAATAGAGCCGCTTGATCTTTCAGTGGTTTTATGCCATCGATGATTGGATAAATAGATGCAACACCCTTTTTTAAGGCTTCAATTTCGGCATTAACACCAACTTGCGCAGGAGGCAATCCGGGTACGCCCATTTCCATTCGGATATATTTAAGGCCAGTTTCTTCTTCAACCAAATTCACAAGGGCTACAATTTCACGAATAGAAGCTTTTCCAACGTTAGAAATGCGGAGTTCTTTTATTTTTTGATCGACAATGGCTTTATTTAATGGAGAATTCGACATATAAAGAGTTTAAAGTTTAAAGTTCCGAGTTTAAAGTTCAGCGTTCAAAGTTCCGGGTTTAAAGTTCAAAGTAAGGAACAATTTGTACCCAGTTGCTTGTAAATGGTAAATTGTAACCTGCAACTTGCATCCCGCAACCTGCAACTATTCTTTAAAACCCAAAATCAGCACTAATTTGTTTTACCCATTTTTTAAGGCGTTCATCGGTAAGTTCGGGTTCAAAATCCTCATCGATGGGCAACCCCAGAAATTTGCCGTCGACCACAGCTTCTGATTCGTGGTATTCATATTCGTCAGCATCAACCTGGCCCGACAGAATAGCCCCATTGTCAATTAGTTCGCGTGCCAAAACTGCAATATGATCAACAAAAGTTGCAGCATACGTAATATGATCGCCTAGACCAAAAATGGCGATAGTTTTACCTTCGTATGATGTTTTGCTGATTTCAGGCAAAAACTCAGCCCAATCTACATTTGAGTAAGTTGATTTCCAAGTATCTTTTCCAACAGTTGAAATACCGAAAATGATCTTGTCATATTTTTCGATATCGGCTGCTTTTGCTGAGTTTACGGGAACCATAACCACTTTATCTTCACCAATTAAATTTTTTAATTTATCGGCAACCCGATTTACCGAACCTTTTAAAGGTCCAAAGAATATTGCTGTTTTGCTCATTTTATAAGTTTTTTTATTCTGTGTTTATTACTGATTGTGGATATTAATTTCACCACGTTCATATTCGCCAAGAATTGACAGACTTGACGCTCCTTTTAAAACATGATGAATGGCTTTATCATATTTTGCCGGGTCTTCCCATTCAATATCTACATGAAAAGTGTATTCATTGGGTTTACCAATAATTGGCACCGACTGAATTTTGGTAAGGTTAATCTGGTTTTCGGCAAAAGTATTCAATACCCTTGCCAAAGCACCATGAAAATGACCAACTTCGAAACAGATAGAAGCTTTGTTTGTACCTTCAGTTTTATTACCCTGTTTCGATAATATAAGAAAACGTGTATAATTTTTTTTGTTTGTTTCAATTCCTGTTTCAAGTACTTCAAGACCATATAATTTTGCCGATCGCAGGTTTCCAATAGCGGCAGCGTGTGTGAAACCTTTGTCGCGTACCAGTTTGGCAGCGGCAGCAGTATCTACATTTTCATGTTTTTCTACATTTGGATAGTACTTTTCCAAATATTCGGCACATTGTTCAATGGCAACAGGGTGCGAATAAATATCAGTTATCTGATCGGGCTTTGTCCCCGGATTTACTATTAGATTCTGTTGAATATGGAGATAAATCTCTCCAATAATTCTCAGGTGAAAATCGCGGATAAGCTGATAGTTTTTGAGGATACTTCCGGCAATTGAGTTTTCGATGGCCATTACCGCCAAATCCACTTTGTCAGTATCAATCATTTCGCAAACATTGGTGAAAGTTTTACACTCTACCACCTCTATTTTATCATTGAAAAACTTTAATGCAGCATCTTCATGAAAAGAACCAACTATTCCCTGGATTGCAACTCGTTTCATTATTTCTTTTTAATAGGCTCCAAATATATAAAAACCGATTGGGATTTGAATATTTGTGTGGAAAATGAAAATGATTAGATAAAATGAATTTTACAATTAAAACTGATCTTCCTGAACCAAAAAGTCGTCCTGGTGGTTTTGAAGAATATCGTAGCATTTTCTCAAATCGGTAGGTCGCAACACTATAATCGCGGTTTCGTCGCTATGTGAAAAAGCATACATATATTCGATAAACACATTTTCGGCATTCAAAATGTTGAGCATTTTTGCTAATCCTCCCGGGTGGTTAGGTGTTTTAACAAGCACAACTTCAGTAATTTGTACGGCGAAATCATTTTTTTTCAATAAATCTTTTGCCTTTTCAGGTTCGGAAACAATTAGCCGGAGGATTCCAAAATCGGAAGTGTCGGCAATGGTAAATGCTGACATGTTCAACCCTGCATCTCCCAAAATTTGGGTTACTTCGTTTAACCTTCCCGATTTATTTTCGAGGAAAACAGATACTTGCTTTATAATCATGGCTTTTTAGATTTTACGGTTATCAATTACTCTTTTTGCTTTACCTGCTGTGCGTTCTATGGTTTTTGGCTCAACTAATTTCACGCGGATTGAAATTCCCAGTGTGCTTTGAATTCTGTCGGTTATTTTTTTGCGCAGCGCCTCAAGTTGTTTAATCTCGTCGGAGAAAAATTGTTCCTGCACTTCAACCATTAAATTTACAACATCGAGGGTTTCTTCCCGATCGATGATCAACAAATAGTGCGGTTCTGTTTCGCTCATGGCCAGTAAAACTGTTTCAATTTGCGATGGGAATACGTTTACTCCCCTGATAATAAGCATGTCGTCTGTTCTGCCAAGGCATTTTTCCATTCGAACCAAAGTACGGCCACATTCACATTTTTCGTAAATCAGGCGGGTCAAATCGCGGGTCCGGTAGCGCAATATTGGCATTCCTTCTTTTGTTACCGTTGAAAAAATAAGTTCACCTGTTTCACCAGGATTGACAGGTTCGAGAGTTTCTGGATTGATTATTTCCGGAATAAAATGATCTTCCATTACGTGCATGCCGCACTGGTATTCACATTCGCATGAAACTCCCGGGCCAATTACTTCACTTAATCCATAAATATCGATGGCTTTTATTTTTAGTTTGGCTTCAATTTCTTTTCGCATATTTTCGCTCCAGGGCTCGGCACCAAAAATACCAACACGCAGTTTTAACGATTCAGGACTAACACCCATTTCTTTCATCACTTCTGCTAAATAAAGCGCATACGAAGGTGTGCAGGCAATTACTGTTGTTCCGAAATCCTGCATTAGTAATATTTGTTTGTCGGTATTTCCACCCGAAATTGGTATAACTGTGGCACCCAGATTTTCAGTTCCATAGTGCAGTCCAAGTCCGCCTGTAAAAAGGCCATAACCATAGGCAACCTGCACAAAATCATTTTTATGCACGCCCGCCATTGCCAGCGAACGGGTTACTACTTCTGCCCACATTTGCAGGTCGTTGCGAGTGTAGCCCACTACCGTTGGTTTTCCTGTTGTACCGGAACTTGCATGAACACGTACAATCTCGCTCATTGGTACTGTAAACATGCCAAACGGGTAGTTGTCGCGTAAATCGGATTTAATGGTAAATGGCAGTTTCGAAATATCACGAATGCTTTTAATATCACCAGGCACAAGTCCTTTTTCCTGCATTTTTTTGCGGTAGCTTTCGTTACTGTGATATATGCGATTAACGGTTTGAACGAGCCGTTCCGACTGGATTGCATCCATTTCTTCGCGTGAGGCGCATTCTATTTTTTCATTCCAAATCATAGGTTAATATACTTTTTCTGGTTTTGGGTTTAAATATAGATGGTAATATTTGGAATTGAAAATTCGATACCGGAATTTTTGCAAAAAGCTGGCAAAAGTTCAAATTGTATTTAAATGAAGAGATGGTGAAGCTGTTGAAGACCTATATTCCTGCGTTTTTTTGTATTGAGACACACAGTGACTATTCTCAGCCCATAATTGTGAATAATTGCAATTTGTGCTTTGCGAATGCAAATGAATTCTGCTTTTGTAAAAAAAAGCCACAAGTCACAGACACGCGTAATCGGGTGAGTAAATTTGCCAGTCTTTTAAAGGGTAACTATTCAACCCTTTATCTAATTTAAAGTTTATAATTCCAGATATCTCGTGCATATTCAGCAATTGAACGGTCGGACGAAAATTTACCCGAACGGGCAACATTTAATATCGACATACGTGTCCAGTTTTCTTTATCCAAATATGCTTTGCTCACTTTTGACTGGCAATCAACATAAGATTGAAAATCGGCCATTACCATATATTCATCTTTCCAAAGCAGGCTATCTATCAATGGTCTGAAAAGTTCTGTATCGCCATCAGAGAAATAACCTCCGGATAATTGATCGATTGCTTTACGGAGCAAAGGATTGGATTTGTAATATTCGTATGAAATATATCCATCGTTTTTCTTTGCATGTACTTCATCAACATTTAAACCGAAAAGGAAGAAATTCTCAATCCCTACTTCTTCCAGTATTTCAATATTGGCTCCATCCAAAGTGCCAATTGTAAGTGCACCGTTCATCATAAATTTCATGTTGCCGGTGCCCGACGCTTCTTTTCCTGCCAAAGAAATCTGCTCCGACAAATCTGCTGCGGGATAGGTAAAATGACCGATTTGTACATTGAAATTTGGAAGGAACACAACTTTCAGCCGATTGTTTATATCAGGATCGTTATTGATTACTTTACCTACCGAGTTTATCAGTTTAATTATCAGTTTGGCCATAAAATAACCTGGCGCTGCTTTTCCCCCAAACAGGAAAACTCTTGGTGGAATTTCCATCGCCGGATTTTCTTTCAATTGATTATATAAGCTGATTATGTGCAGTATATTTAAATGCTGGCGCTTGTATTCATGGATTCTTTTAACCTGAATATCGAACATGGCACCGGGCTGAATTTCAATTCCTGTCGACTTTTTAACCCACTCAGCAAGTTTTTGTTTATTTGCAGTTTTTACTTTATGCCAGGCAGCACAGAATGAACTGTCTTCAGCCAAGACTTCAATCTTGCTGATTTCTTTTGAATAATTTATTAGCCAGTTTTCACCAATGTGCTTATTCAATAGTTTTGATAGTTTTTCATTGCTGGCTCCAATCCAACGGCGTGGAGTAACACCATTTGTAACATTAAAAAACTTTTCGGGCCACATTTCATAAAAATCAAATAATACATTTTTTTTGAGCAAATCAGAATGTAGCTTTGCCACGCCATTGATTCGTTGGCTACCAATGCAGGCAAGGTTGGCCATTCGTACATATTTTGGCCCACTTTCATCAATTATCGACATTCTTGCCAGTTTTGCGTCGTCGCCCGGAAACATAATTTTTACGGCTTCGAGGAAGTGAAAATTGATTTCGTAAATAATTTCCATGTGCCTCGGTAAAAGGTTCTGAAACAAATCAAGCCGCCATTTTTCAAGTGCTTCGGGCAATAAAGTGTGATTTGTATAGTCGAAAGTGTATGTTGTAATGTGCCATGCCTCATTCCACGACATTTTATAATCGTCCAGTAACAGTCTCATTAATTCAGCAACGGCAACCGAAGGGTGAGTGTCGTTAAGTTGAATGCTAAAATGCTCGTTAAAAGTTTCCAGGGTTGCCCCACGTAAAAAATGAATACGTAACATATCCTTGAGAGAACAGGACGCAAAAAAGTATTGCTGCATGAGTCGTAATTGCTTTCCAGCATCTGTTTCGTCGTTTGGGTACAGAATTTTTGTTATGGTTTCAGAGGCAACTTTTTCTTCAACGGCAGCATCATAATCACCCATGTTAAAGTCTTGGAAGTCAAAAGATTCAATAGCTTCTGCCTTCCACAGTCTCATCATTATTGTTTTTTTATTTCCGTAGCCAACAATAGGAGTATCGTAAGGAATTCCTTTTATTACTCTGCATGGAATCCATTTTACCCGATAATTGTTTTTTTCATCGTAATAAACTTCGGTATAACCTCCTAGTGAAACTTCCTGCTCAAATTCAGGTTTTACCAGCTCCCAGGGATTACCAAACCGAAGCCACTTGTCGGTTATTTCTACCTGCCAACCGTCATGTATTTCCTGATCAAAAATGCCAAATTCATATCTTATACCATATCCGAATGCATGTATTCCAAGGGTTGCCATCGAATCGAGATAACATGATGCGAGACGCCCCAATCCACCGTTCCCAAGCCCGGGTTCTTCTTCCTGTTCAAGAAGATAATTCATGTCAATCCCAAATTTCTTCATTGCCTTTCGTGCAGAATTTACAATTCCAACACAAACTAAGTTGTTTCCAAGGTGTGGACCGGGAAGAAATTCAGCAGACATATAGCTGACGATTTTAAAATCAGGGTTTGAAACAGAATCCTGAAAAGCCTGAAGCTCAGTAAACCATGAATTAAAAATTCGATCTCTGACGGTATAGGATAATGCCATATAAAGGTCATTCCTGCTCGCATTTACAAGATTTACGCCCTGCATATACTTTAGATTATTCATAAAGTCGTGTACAATTGATTTTTTACCAGTACCTGAGCGTAATTCGTTGGCGTATTTTACTTCATTCGACATTGTTTTCATGGTATTTATGATTTAAGTATTTGCAGAATTTAATTTAAATTAAATATTGCAAATAGTTATTACAACATTATAAATCTGTGTTTTACCTTTATGAAAGATAAGAAAAGTTTAAGTCAATTTACTTAAAATTTCTTGTTGTCAGATGAATTGATTAATAAAAATAAAGTGATATTCTGAAATTGGAATAAATGATTTTTAGAAATAACAATTTCTACAGATTCTTTCCTTTTTCGGATTTATCTTTTTTCTTCGCGTTTTTATGAGTGCTTTTTTCTACTCTCAGCAATTGTTTTTCTTCGGATAACAATTCTTCCTGGTTAATTTCAGTTTGAATAAAATTCACGAATTTGTCAAAATCGTTTTGAGTAATAATACGGTCGTTTTTTTCTGGGATAACAGTATCTACTGGAAACCTGAAATTTAGTTTTAGCGACAGTTGATAATAATTGGATAATGAGTTGTCAGGTTTTTGAAGTATAAATGGTTGCCGATGACTCTCGAAACCCGGAACCAGCCATGGTGAAAGGTCGTTGCCAAATTCGATATATCGTTTTAATACAACATTTTTGTTGGGGTATTTCTTTTGGTTGGTGTACCAAACTTCATTTACTTTCAGCATGGCATTGTATGTTTCTCCTTCTGTATCAACACATTCAAGGCTGTCAAGCATGTTGTTTAGTTCAAGAGTCATCGCGTTGTCATAATCTAGCTTATTTTTTATCGCCCGCATACCCAAATGAACTCCCATGAGATTTGAGTACATGTCTTCAGGCGAGAAACTTGAAAATTTTTCGGGAATAAGAGGCACATAAGATGAGCCAAACCAGGTTGAAATCTCATGCCACATTGATAAATCGAATGATATTTTCCCGGCAAGTTGTATAATTTGTTCTTCATTTAAATCTTTAGGTATGTTTAAATCAAGTGATTTTGCCCCACCTTCGTTTCTAAGTTCTATATGTCGGTAATAAGGATCAGTTTGACTGGCTTTTATCAGGTTGTAGAGAAAAGCAGTCCAGTCGGCACAATCGCGCAAATGCCCCAAATCGAGAAAACCTCCCCGGCGCGTATAAATTATTCCGTTTTGCTCAGTTCTGCCACCCATGTATGCATGTGTTCCCATATTTTCACGCGAAATGATATCCGTTTTTTTTGCAAATGGTACTCCGGCATACCCAATTTCAACGCCAAAACCACAGCAGGTGCGGATAATACGGGCAGGTGCAACAGTTAATTCTTTTGAAGTTAATTTTGGGGCTTTTGCAAGTAATAATATTGGTGAAATCAGCAGTACAATTATGGTGAAAAAGAGAAACCTATTTTTAAAAGAAAAATTCATTACTGTTTTTTTTTGAGGGGGCAAAAATAAACACAATAAGTATTTAATAATCTTTTTATTTGAGAAATGATAGCAACTTAACTTTTTTTAAAGAAATTGAGCTTTTATATTCATGATAATTAGGGCAATAAATACCCATTTTGTAACTTATAAATTTCAATTTGAAAAGGAATTATCCGGATTAGTTTTTCGACACATTGAAATTCAAAGTTGAAAATTCTTTACTGTATATTTAACTTCAATATCCCGCTGCCTGTCCATCTTTTCTTGATTCGGAAGCGCCATAATAAACCTTGTTTTTACTGTCAAACATAATTGCCTGGTAGCCACCATAAGGTCCTTTTTCGAAGCTGATTTTGTGACCTTTGCTCATTAATTCGCGAATAGTTTCATAGGAAAAACCACTTTCAAGCGAAACAACTCCGCCATCTGTCATTTTCTCACCCGTTGGTTCGCTCGATCCTTCATGACTGATTCGTGGAGCATCACCGGCTTCCTGTAAATTCATTCCAAAATCGATGATATTGCAAACGATTTGTGTGTGGCCTTGAGGTTGCATACCGCCTCCCATTACGCCAAAACTGATAAAGGGCTGGTCATCTTTTGTTATAAATGCCGGAATTATAGTGTGGAAAGGACGTTTGTGCGGTTCGTAAACATTCATGTGTCCTTCTTCAAGTGTGAATAATTCGCCTCGGTCCTGCAAAACAAACCCAAGTTTACCGGGTGTCATTCCCGATCCCATTCCACGAAAATTGCTTTGGATGAGTGAAACCATGTTCCCGTCTTTATCAGCTGTGGTTAAATAAATTGTATTTGGCGATTCAGGAAAACCTGCCGGATAGCTTCTCGCAGCGCGGTTTTGGTCTATTAGTGCGGCTCTTTTTTTTCCATATTCTTTCGAGATCAACTCTTTGGTAGGAAGTTCATTAAAATCGGGATCGGCATAGAATTTTGCACGATTTTCAAAGGCCAGTTTTTTAGCTTCAATAAACAGGTGCATATATTCCGGCGAACCAAAACCCATGCTTGCAATATCATAATTTTCAAGAATATTCAACATTTCCAAAACTGCTGTCCCTTGTCCGTTTGGTGGAAGTTCCCAAATGTCGTAACCACGGTAATTTGTTGAAATCGGTTCAACCCATTCCGAAGTGTGATCTTCAAAATCTTTCATTGTAAAAAAACCACCCTGCCCTTTTAAATAAGAAACTATTTTTTCAGCAATTTCGCCTTTGTAAAACACATCGCGACCTTCCTTGCCAATCAATTCAAGCGTATTAGCAAGAAAAGGATTTTTAAAAATCTCGCCTTTTTCCGGAGCTTTCCCCCCGGGCATGTATATTTCAGCAAAACCCTTGTATTTCTGAAGCGAACGCGCATTTCCCTGCCAATAGTATGCGATTACTTCGCTCAATGGAAATCCTTCGCGGGCATACCGGATTGCAGGCGCCAGAATTTCATCCATTTTTAGCCTTCCGAACTTTTTGTTTAGTTCAAACCAACCGTCAACGCAACCGGGCACAGACACGGAAAGTGGCCCAAATGCCGGAATTTTTGTATATCCCTTATCTTTGAAATACTGAAGATTTAATTCATAAGGAGAGCGGCCACTTCCGTTCAGCCCATACAATTTTTGGGTTTTTGCATCCCACACAATGGCAAAAATATCACCACCAATTCCGCTGCCTGTAGGTTCTGTCAAACCTAAAACTGCATCGGCAGCTATTGCAGCATCAATTGCATTTCCACCAGCTTTTAGTATGTCGAGTGCTACTTGCGTGGCAAGTGGCTG
Organism: Draconibacterium sp.; assembly: GCA_041596165.1. Taxonomy (GTDB): domain Bacteria; phylum Bacteroidota; class Bacteroidia; order Bacteroidales; family Prolixibacteraceae; genus Draconibacterium. The sequence goes on from JBFHJA010000028.1 coordinate 17,181, forward strand.
GCTTGTACATGCCATTCCGTTTTGGGCAATTACTTCACTGCGCGTAGCAAAATTGAGCCCGGTAATGCGGTCTTGTGCAATTGCTAAAAATGCAATTAGAATTAAAAATATTGTAACGGTAAGTTTTTTCATTTTCTCATTATTTTGGAATTTATTTTACAACTGTAGGTTTAACTTTTCCCCAGTACTTTTTTAATTTCCTGTTAAAATGGTTTGAGTTAAATATGATTTAAAAATAACAAAATTTTATTCCTTTTTTTTATCAGTTAAAATGCTGCCCAAAGCCTGGATAAAAAATAAATTAAAATCAGACCTCAAATTATTGTATTTTCAATCTTTACTTTGAACTTTGAATTCGAAACTTTAAACTAATGTATGGAACGATTTCTTGCTCAATGCGCCAAATATATCAATCAAAAACATAAAAGTGAATTAAATGAAATATGCCTTGTATTTCCCAACCGGAGAGCTGGTGTGTTTTTCAATTCATATTTACAAAATGAAATCTCAAACGCAGTAATTGCCCCCGAAATTACAACAATTGGCGAACTGATTTCGGGGTATTCTGACTTTCATCAGGTTGAAAAACTACAGTTGATTTCAATTTTATATGACGTGTTTCAAAAACATACGAAAACCACCGAAACATTCGATGAATTCTACTTTTGGGGGGAAATTCTGCTGGCCGATTTTAATGATATTGACAGGTATTTGGTGGATGCAAAGGACATATTTCGCAATATTTATGATATTAAAGAAATAGAATCGGTTTTTGACTATCTGACCCCTGAACAAAAAGAAGCGCTTGAGCATTTCTGGGGAAGTGTGGCTGTAAACGATCGAAAAGAATTCCAGCAAAAACACCTCCATATTTGGGAAAAACTTTACCCTGTTTATGCTGAATTCAAGAATATTCTGCAAAAACAAAAAATGGCTTATGGCGGTATGGCCGACCGCCAGGTTGTTGAAAGTACGGTAGCAGGTAACAATACATTTGATTTCAAAAAGTATTATATCATTGGTTTAAATGCTTTAAATGCTTGCGAAAAAAAGTTATTCAGAACATTACTAAAAGAACAAAAAGCCTGTTTTTTATGGGATTTCGATAATTCTTACCTGAATGATAATTTGCATGAAGCCGGGCGTTTTATGCGCGAAAACCTGATAAATTTTCCACCTCCATCCGATTTTGTTTTTGGTACCAACGAATTCAGCAAAAAGAAAAACATAAAATTGGCGGCTGTGTCTTCGAATTACGG
>JBFHJA010000029.1:0-17899 GCA_041596165.1 Draconibacterium sp.
GTGAAAATGTAATTTCAGCCGACCAGATTACTGCAGGCAATGTAATTATAGGACTTTCATCTTCGGGGCAGGCAACCTACGAAACCGAATATAATGGTGGAATGGGAAGTAACGGTCTCACTTCGGCACGGCACGATGTTTTTGCTAAATATCTTGCTGAAAAATACCCTGAAAGTTTCGATTCAATAGTTCCTGAAGATTTGGTTTATTCAGGAAATTACAAACTCACGGACATAATTAAAGAATTGAAAATTGATGCAGGAAAACTTGTTCTTTCCCCAACACGAACTTATGCTCCTGTTATAAAAAAAATACTCGATAAATTTAGAAATCAGATTTCAGGAATGATACATTGTTCAGGTGGAGCACAAACCAAAGTGCTGCATTTTGTTGACGATGTGCATATTATAAAAGATAATATGTTTCCGGTTCCACCCCTTTTTAGTATTATTCAGGAACAATCGGGAACAGACTGGAAAGAGATGTATAAAGTGTTTAACATGGGACACCGTTTTGAAATTTATACAAAATCAGAAATAGCCGATGAAATAATTTCAATTTCAAAATCATTTAATATCGATGCGAAAATTATTGGTCGGGTTGAAAATTTTGAAGGGAAAAAACTAACAATTAAGACAGATAAAGGGACATTTTTCTATTAGCTTGGATTGACAATTTTCTATTAACTGTTGGTTTCAGAGACCAAAGCTAGATCCCCAATCTTAAAATCTATCTTAATTACATTTTCAACAAAAACAAAAAATGGCACAATACGAATTACTCGAAAAATACGAATCGATCAAACACCGTTTCGAAGAAGTTCAGCAACAAATTACCGATCCGGCAATAATGAACGACATGAAACGGTACGTGAAACTGAACCAGGAATACAAAAACCTGGAAAAACTTGTATCAGTTTTCCAGGAATATAAAAACATGGTCAACAACATTGAGTCGGGCAAAGAAATTCTGGAACAGGAAACCGATAAAGAGTTGCGGGAAATGGCCTGGGAAGAAATTGAAATGGCTGAAAAGCTGATTCCCGAAAAAGAAAAAGAAATTAAATTTCTTTTGGTACCTGCCGATCCCGAAGACAGCAAAAACTGCATACTTGAAATTCGCGCCGGAACCGGTGGCGACGAGGCCAGTATTTTTGCAGGCGACCTTTTTAAAATGTATTCAAAATTCTGCGAACAAAAAGGTTGGAGATTGGAAATTAGCCATATAAGCGAAGGAACTTCAGGTGGTTTTAAAGAAATAGTTGCCTCTATAACCGGTGAAGGAGTTTATGGAGTAATGAAATATGAATCAGGCGTGCATAGGGTTCAGCGCGTACCACAAACTGAAACGCAAGGTCGTGTGCACACTTCTGCAGCAACTGTTGCTGTTTTGCCTGAAGCTGATGAATTTGACGTTGAATTAAGAAATGAAGATATCAGAAGGGATGAATATTGTTCGTCGGGTCCGGGTGGACAGTCGGTAAATACTACCTATTCAGCAATTCGTTTAACGCATATTCCAACCGGGATTGTGGTAACTTGTCAGGATCAGAAATCGAAATTAAAAAACCTCGACAAAGCGATGGTTGAGCTTCGTTCCCGCTTGTATAACATGGAATATCAAAAATACATTGATGAAATTTCGTCGAAACGTAAAACAATGGTTTCCACCGGTGATCGTTCGGCAAAAATCCGCACTTATAACTGGCCGCAGGGACGTGTAACCGATCATCGGATTAATTTAACCATGTATAATCTTCAGGCAATTATAAATGGCGACATCGAAGAAATTATCGAAAAACTGATGCTTGAGGAAAATGCTGAGAAGTTGAAAGAGGCAGAGATTTAAAGCCCAAACCCCGCCCCTTCCCCGAAGGTGAAGGGAGGAAGAACAGAAATGAAAACATTATTTACTATACAAAAGATATTTAGTACAAATCTTCCCCTTTGGGGGAATTAAAGGGGGCTTTACGCTATGAACCAACAACAACTTTTCGAACAGATACAAAAAAAACGCAGTTTCCTTTGCGTTGGATTGGACACCGATATCCTGAAAATTCCAAAATATTTGCTGGATACAACTGACCCGATTTTCACATTCAACAAAGAAATAATTGATGCAACGGCTGAATTTTCTGTTGCTTATAAACCTAACCTGGCTTTTTATGAAAGTTTGGGTGCGAAAGGATTGGAAAGCCTTGAAAAAACTGTGCATTACGTTCGCGAAAAGTACCCTGATTTGTTCCTTATCGCCGATGCCAAACGGGGAGATATTGGAAACACGTCCAATTTATACGCCCGCGCTTTTTTCGAACACATGGATTTTGACGCCGTTACAGTTGCCCCATATATGGGAGAAGATTCAGTAAAACCATTTATGACTTACCTCGACAAATGGGTAATTTTACTCGCGCTCACTTCAAACAAAGGAGCTTTCGATTTTCAGTTTTTGAAAGACGAAAAAAGTGGCGACCTCCTTTTCGAATCGGTATTAAAAACCTCGCAAAACTGGGGTTCCGAAGAGAATATGATGTATGTTGTTGGTGCCACAAAAGCAGAAAAATTAAAAGAAATCCGCGGAATTGTTCCCAACCATTTTTTGTTGGTTCCCGGTGTTGGCGCACAAGGTGGAAGTTTGCAGGAAGTTGCAAAATACGGAATGAATAACAAATGTGGATTGCTTGTGAATTCATCAAGAGCAATAATTTACGCCTCAACAGGCGAAGATTTTGCTGAAAAAGCTGGCAAGGCTGCAAAAGAAGTTCAATTAGAAATGGAGGAATTGTTGAAAGAAAGCGGCCTAATTTAATTTCCGATTAATTGTAAACATATCCAAACCCGTCACTCCTACTTACAGGAAAACCCATAGAATTGTATTCGTAACTGTACTCCTTTATTTGAATCTTGTCAATAAATTCATCAACTTCAAAATGGAGTATGTAAGTTTCTTTTACTATGTTATTTGGATTAGTATTCTGCCCCGGAATCATTAATTCTCTGAAAGGTAAGTATGGATTGAGCTTGTTGTCAAATTCATATTCATTTGTAGTTTGTAATTCCAAAGTGCCATTTTCCAGGATATGAAAACGTTCTTGTTTTTTCAGATTTCCTGCACTATCGTAGTAATATTCGTCATAAACCGAAATCTCATTTTCATGGTACGAAGTTCTTTTAATAATTTGACCCGCTCCATTGTATGAAAAAAGGTCATCTGATTTATAGCCAGTATTTATCCGGTTGATTGTCCGTTTTTCCAATTGCCCCATCTCATTGTATTCAAAACTGAAATAAGTATCTTTTTCGGTATTTTCAGGTGAAACCCATTCTGTGCGTTTCATGGCTTCCTCTAATACATACGAACTGCTGCTGGCAAAACTTTCATCCCAATAATGGTCCGACTGAACCAACTGATTTTGATAATTGTAAGTATATTTTGAATAATGAAATTTGCTTTTTTCTTCGAGAATTAATCCCGCATTGTTGTAGGTATATTCAGTATAAACTTCGCCACCAATCAAAACACTTTTAAGTAATCCTTCAGCTTGCGGTTCTTCAAAATTACCTTCATTGTTGCATGTCAAAAAACTGAAAAAGACGATAAAAATTGAAAGGACGTTTATTACTTTCATTTTTGGTTTTTTATACAGATGCTCAAATTAAATAGATAGTTGCGTGAATTCAAAAAGTTATTCTGAAAATTATCGGCAATTTTATACATCTTAAAATCATATCACTATTTTTGTTGGAGTATCAGTTCAATTTAACCAAATAACTATGAAACCAATTTTAAACATTTTCCTATTAACGATTTTTGCATTCTTGATTTCGTGTTCGACAAAAACACAAGAAAATAAATCATCAAATCAGCAACCCAATTTTGTTGTGGTTTTCATCGACGATATGGGTTATGGCGATATTGGCACACAGGGTGCAACCGGCTGGACAACTCCCAACCTCGACAAAATGGCTGCAGAAGGAATGCGTTTTACCAACTTTTATTCGGCACAACCGGTTTGCAGTGCTTCGCGTGCGGGACTTTTAACTGGCTGTTACCCTAACCGAATTGGATTTTCAGGGGCACTTTTCCCAAGTGATACGGTCGGGATAAATTCAAACGAAACAACAATTGCTGAAATGCTAAAAGAAAAAGGTTATGCTACGGCAGTTTTTGGAAAATGGCATTTGGGGCATCACAAAGAATTTCTTCCACTTCAAAATGGTTTTGATGAATATGTCGGACTTCCATATTCTAACGATATGTGGCCGGTTGATGTTGAAGGGAATCATCTTTCACCGGGAAAAGGCAGAGGCGATTATCCCGATCTGCCCCTGATTGAAGGAAACGAAACAAAAGAACTGATTACTGACTTACAAGGCCAGGATAAATTAACTACGCTTTATACCGAAAAAGCAGTTGATTTTATAAACCGAAACGCCGACCAACCTTTCTTCCTTTATGTTCCGCACACGATGGGACATATTCCATTGGGCGTTTCCGATAAATTCAGGGGTAAAAGCGAACAGGGTTTTTATGGCGATGTGATGATGGAAATTGACTGGAGTGTCGGTGAAATTGAAAAAGCACTGCAAGCCAATGGAATATCGGAAAATACAGTTTTTATATTTACCACAGACAATGGCCCGTGGTTGAATTATGGAAATCACGGTGGTTCTGCAGGTGGGTTGCGCGAAGGAAAAACCACAAGTTGGGAAGGCGGTCAACGTGTTCCTTTTATTATTAAATGGCCGGCAGCTACTCCTGCAGGTGTAATTTGCGACAAGTTGGGCTGCGCGGTTGACATTCTGCCAAGTTTTGCCAAGATTGCCGGGAGTAACTTACCTTCATTAAAAATTGATGGCGTTGATATTACCGACCTTTGGAAAGGAAATACAGATGCCGAACCCCGTGACAATATTTTGTTTTACTACGGAAAAAATAATCTGAACGGCGTTCGCAAAGGCAATTGGAAATTAGTATTACCGCACACCTGGAACACTTACAATGCAAAACCCGGAATGGATGGCCACGGCGGACCGCGACCAAAAATGACAGTGGAAACACCTGAACTGTACAACATGATGCGCGATCCGGGCGAACAATACAATGTAATTGAGTATTACCCGGAAAAAGCCGCCGAAATCATGCAATTAGTTGAGGCAGCCCGCGCTGAATTGGGCGACTTAAATGTTGGCCTGGAAAAAGGAACGGAAAATAGGGAAATTGGGGGAAAATAGAGATGTCGAATCTTATTCTCAATCCAGTATTTAAAGCATAAAATTTAGTATTTAGAACTTGCTGGATTTTTGCGGTTGTCCCCAAAGGTCAAAAGCTGGATTGCATTTTCAGTTTCATCAAAGAAGTAGAATAAACTGTTTTGTCTGTTGACAAAAACTTTTTTAACTATTTCGATGCCTTTTGATTTGTAAATTTCAGGGTTTTGTTGAATTTGCTCAATAATTTGATTTGCTTTTCGAACAAATTTTTACACTTCTCTTTCTGTCCATTCCTTTTCAAGAAAGTCAATTATTGCAAAAAATGTGATTTCTGCTTCGGGTGACCATATAATATTCACAGCCATTTCCTGTACTTTCCCATAACTTCTTCATGAGTAATAGTTTCTCCTGATTTGACTTATTGAAGCCCCTTTTCAACAGATTCAATTACTTCATGCGGCAATCCGTCCCGCCAATCTACTTCCTGTTTTAAGATATTCGAGATTTTTTCAGGAAGCGAGATTTTTTCTGTTTTCAAAATCAAATCAAACAACTTCAATTTTTTAGCCTGAATATTCATCTCTGTTTTTTTTGCAGTTGATACAAAATTAATGTTTAATCTTAACTTTAACCCAAATAAAAAAGACTAAGCCAATGTCCACACCATTTCTCATATTTATCGTAGTTTCTGCAGTTGCTTTGTTGCTTTTCATGGTGCTAAAACTGAAAGTAAGTGCTTTTATTTCGCTGCTCATTACAGCCATTTACGTGGGAATTATTGCAGGAATGCCTTTAAATGGAATCACCAAGGCTATTCAGGATGGGATGGCCGGAACGCTTGGTTTTGTTGCAACAGTAGTGGGACTGGGTGCTATATTTGGTCAAATGCTGGAGAGCTCGGGAGGAGCGGAATCATTAGCGCACTATCTGCTTAAAAAATTCGGAAAAGATCGCGCATCCTGGGCAATGGTAATTACAGGTTTTGTTGTAGCAATTCCTGTATTTCTCGATGTGGGCTTTATAATTCTTGTGCCTATAATCTATGCTCTTGCCCGCGATTCAAAAAAATCGCTTTTATATTACGGAATTCCTTTACTGGCTGGTTTGGCAGTAACACATAGTTTTATTCCACCCACTCCGGGGCCGGTAGCCGTGGCCGATATTATTAATGTTCAGCTGGGCTGGGTAATTTTTCTGGGTGTAATTATTGGCTTTCCAATTGCTATTATTGCCGGGCCGGTTTGGGGAAAATATATCTCAAACAGGATTTACATTGAGCCACCAACCGAATTTAAACTTCAAAGCAAAGATTACGATGAAAACAATCTTCCACAGTTTAAACTGATAGCTGCAATTATTGCCGTTCCATTGATTCTGATTCTACTAAATACTTTTACAGGTTTGGCGGTAAGTAAAAATGTGATTCCAAAATCAATTTGGACGGATATTGTCGAATTTTTAGGCCACCCCTTTTCGGCACTAATTATTGCAACTTTGCTAGCTTCATATTTTCTGGGAATAAAACGAGGAATGAGTAAACAAAAAATACTCGATCTTAGTACAAAAGCTCTTGGCCCGGCAGGAATTATTATTTTGATTACAGGTGCCGGAGGTGTTTTAAAACAAATTCTTGTTGACAGCGGAATTGGAAAAATTATGGCCGAATCAATGGCAGATTCCGCATTGCCCCCCATTCTTCTGGCGTGGTTACTTGCCGCCGTTGTCCGGGTTACTCAGGGATCAGCTACCGTGGCAATGATTACTGCAGCTGGAATAATTGCACCTGTATTAAGTGAATTTGGACTAAACGATCCGCATCGTGCTCTCGTTGTTTTAGCAATTGCCTCGGGCGCAACTTTACTATCGCATGTAAACGACAGCGGTTTCTGGTTGGTTGGAAAATATTTTGGAATGAATGAAAAACAAACCCTGCAAACATGGACTGTTATGGAATCGATAATTGCAGTTTGCGGGTTGGCTTTTACAATGTTGGCGAGTATGTTCTTTTAGATTTAAATTTGAATTGCTGACAAAAGTTCGGTTTTATTGTCTCCATACTTAATATAAACAACTCAATTTTCCTATATGAAATTCGTATTCAAACAATTCTCAGAACTGACCCTCGATGAATTCTACGAAATCCTGCAACTTCGTGCTGAAATTTTTGTAGTTGAACAAGATTGCGTTTACAATGATTTAGATGGATTGGATAAAGTGGCAGTTCATCAGTTTCTCAAAAAAAATAGTGAAATAGTTGCATACTCACGATTACTAAAACCTGGCACCCGCTTCCTGGAGTGCTCAATTGGCAGGGTGGTTGTAAAACAATCTGAACGTGGAACCGGATTGGGAATTGAATTGATGAACCAGGCAAAGAGTTTCATTTTAAACGAGTGGAAAGTCACCAAAATTAAAATCAGCGCACAAAAATATTTGCAGAAGTTTTACGAAGATTTGGGGTTTAAAATTATTACCGATGAATATCTTGAAGATGGAATACCGCATTATGGAATGCTTTTTACCCCAAATTCTTAATCAACTCAAATAGGATTAAAAAAAAACATTCGAACAACTCCAAAAAAAGCGAAATTTAATCCCACAACTCATTATTATGTTGGTTCATACGAAAAGTGCGTTGATGGCAATTGGGGCAAATTGCTTTTTTCAAACGATGAATATTGGTAAGTTTCATTCGTGTCCGGCAATCGCTGCACCGAAATTCACTTTTATGAACAATTTTTTCATCCTTAAAAACAGTCACTTCCGTTTTGTCTTGTAAGGTTTTACACTTAGGGCATTTATATATTTGAAACCCTGCTTTTAAGTAAATGTTGTCATCATTTTTTGCAAGATTTTCAAGAACATTTTGAGTCTTGTAATGAAACAATTTTTTACCCTGCTTCAAATACTCGTTCAAAGGTTGCGAATGAACCTTAAAACCATGCCCCTGGTTAAACTGCTCTTCGTAGCCACAGTGTTCGCATCGATATTTGTAGGCGTGTCCCATAATTCAACGAGTTGGCTTAAAGTTAGATAAAAAGATCTGAAACCAATGAAACCGGATTGAACTTTTAACTTCTTTTGAAGCAGAAGTTGAAACTTTTTATAAATCCAAATGTTTTACTGAGGAAACAAAATTTACAAAAATGAAAAAAGTACTATTTTCTCTTTTTGCAATCCTGATAAGTGCAGGAATTACTCACAGTCAAAACTCAAAAATTCTTTCAGTGGGCGACAAAGCTCCCATTTTTAAAGCATCCGCCGACGATGGCAGTATTTGGGATTTAAACGATTACAAAGGCAAAAAATACATTGTTGTATATTTCTATCCTGCTGCAATGACAGGAGGTTGCACAAAACAGGCCTGTGCATACCGCGATGCGCAACCTGCAATCGAATCAGCAAATGCAGTTGTTGTAGGAGTTAGTGGAGACAATGTTGAAGGCTTGAAAATCTTCAAACAAGCTGAAAATCTGAATTTCGACCTCCTTTCAGATGAATCGGGTGAGATCGCCAAGAAATTTGGAGTTCCAACCCGCGACGGAGGAACAGTTACAAAAGAGGTTAATGGACAAAGCGTTAATCTGATGCGGGGAACTACAGCCAGTCGCTGGACTTTCATCATCGACAAACAAGGAAAAATCGCTTACAAAAACGAGCAGGTTGACGCTGCAAAAGATGCTGAAATGGTACTTGATTTTTTGAAAAAAGGTTAGAACGAAATAATGGATGCAGATTTCGGGTTCAATGTTTGAAGTTGAAATCTGCTGAAACTATTATATCGGGCAGGTTCAAAGTTAAGTTTTTATCGTGTATCCCTGATCCCGCAACCAATTACCAGCACTCCTTATCCACTATTTCTTTATCTTTGCCCAAAATTTAATATTTGCAGACGGGCCAGTTTCTAAAATACTTTCAAGGGCAGAAAAATTTCAAAAAAATAGTTGAAATTTTGAATACCCCCCCAGGTGAAAAAATTCATCTGAAGGGACTTATTGGCTCTGCCAAAACCATTTTACTGGCCAATCTTTTCCAAAAATCATCAAAAACATTTACTATTCTACTGAATGATAAGGAGGAAGCTGCATATTTTTATGATGATTTGAACAATCTCGGGTTAGCCGAAAACACTCTCTTTTTTCCCTCATCTTTCAAACGTTCGATTCATTACGGACAAACTGAACAGGAAAATATTGTACAGCGAACCGAAGTTCTGAATAAAATCTGGCTAAACGAAAAACCATATATCATCGTTTCTTATCCCGAGGCGTTGGTTGAAACCGTAATCTCACAGGCTGGTCTGAAAACAAACACGCTTTGGGTAAAAAAGGGCGACAAAATTTCAACCGATTTTCTTAATGAATTTTTGTATGAATATGGTTTTGAACGGGTTGAATTTGTTTATGAACCCGGTCAGTTTTCGGTGCGCGGAAGTATTGTCGATGTTTTTTCGTTTTCGAACGAAGATCCTTACCGTCTCGATTTTTTTGGTGATGAAGTTGAATCGATCCGGAGTTTTAACATAGATAACCAAATCTCGAAAGAATCGCTTGAAAATATTACAATTGTACCCAATATTCAGGATAGGGAAATTGAAAGCTCCCGCACTTCATTTGTTAACTTTTTCCAGGATGAAAACATTTGGTTTGGAAATGACCTGAACCAGTTTTTTGCGCATGTAACCGATATTCACAGGCAAACAATCCTGGACAAAGCGAGCGAAAAAAACATTCAATACGAAATTATTTCTGGTCAGGTTTTAAAATCAGAAATGGCCAAAAATACGATTTTCGAATTTGATTCTGATCTGGCATTTGAACCAACAATCCACTTTGAATTTTCAAATTCGAAACAGCCGGTTTTCAACAAAAACTTTGAATTGTTAGGTGAAAATCTGGCTGATTTCATACAAAAAGAGTACGAAATTTTTATCCTTTCGAATCAGGAAAAACAGATTGAGCGCTTGCAATCCATTTTTCAGGACACAAAAGCAAACGTCAAATTTGCGCCAGTCAGCTTTATCCTTCACGAGGGATTTATTGACCACGACCTGAAATTATGCTGCTACACCGACCACCAGATTTTTGAACGTTACCATCGGTTTAAACTTAAAAGTCGTAAAGCCGAACGTGAAGCGATTTCGCTAAAAGAGCTGAATATGCTGCACCAGGGCGATTATGTTGTGCATATCGACCACGGCATCGGGAAATTTGCCGGCCTTGTAAGAACTGAAGTAAACGGAAAAATGCAGGAAGCAATCCGGCTCGTTTACAAGGACAACGATTCGCTTTTGGTAAGCATCCATTCGCTTCACCGAATTTCGAAATTCAAAGGAAAAGAAGGGACCGAACCAAACATTAATAAACTTGGAACGGGTGCGTGGCAAAAAATGAAAAGCCGCACAAAAGCCAAGGTCAAAGATATTGCAAAAGAGCTTATTGCGCTTTACGCAAAGCGCCGGAGTGAAGAAGGTTTTGCTTTTTCGGCGGATACCTATATGCAAACAGAATTGGAGGCATCATTTATTTACGAAGATACGCCCGACCAGGAAAAAGCAACGATTGCGGTAAAACAAGACATGGAAAAACTGATTCCCATGGACAGGCTTGTGTGTGGTGATGTGGGTTTTGGTAAAACTGAAATTGCGATTCGTGCGGCTTTCAAGGCAGTTGCCGACAGTAAACAAGTTGCTGTCCTTGTGCCAACAACTATTTTGGCACTCCAGCATTTTAAAACTTTTTCGGAACGACTAAAGGATTTTCCTGTTCGGATTGAATATGTCAGCCGGTTAAAAACAACTTCTGAAATTAAGGAAACTTTAAAGGATTTGACAGATGGGAAAATTGATATTATTATCGGTACACACCGAATTGTAAGTAAAGACGTAAAGTTTAAAAACCTGGGGTTACTTGTTATCGATGAAGAACAAAAATTTGGCGTTTCGGTAAAGGAAAAACTCAAACAGTTTAAGATAAATGTTGATACTTTAACTTTAACCGCAACTCCGATTCCGCGCACTTTGCAGTTTTCGCTGATGGGTGCCCGCGATTTGTCGATTATACAAACAGCGCCACCCAACCGCTACCCAATTAATACAGAAGTGCACGGTTTTAACGAACAGATGATTCGCGATGCAATTACTTACGAAATAGAGAGAAACGGGCAGGTTTTCTTTATCCACAACCGCGTTTCAAATATTTATGAAGTGGAAGCGACACTGAAAAAAATTGTTCCGGGGATAAAAACCGGGGTTGGTCACGGACAAATGGATGGGCCAAAACTCGAAAAAGTGATGCTTGATTTTATCAATGGCAATTTCGATGTACTTTTAGCCACAACAATTATCGAGTCGGGATTGGATATTCCTAATGCAAACACAATCATTATAAATCACGCCGAAAATTTTGGGTTGAGCGATTTGCACCAACTCCGGGGCAGAGTTGGCCGATCAAATAAAAAAGCATTTTGCTACCTGATTACGCCGCCACTGGCAACAGTAAATGCCGATGCACGTCGCCGTTTAAAAGCCATAGAAGAGTTTTCGGATTTGGGAAGCGGGTTCAATATTGCCATGCAGGACCTCGATATTCGCGGTGCCGGAAATATGCTGGGTGCCGAACAAAGCGGTTTTATTGCCGATATTGGTTTTGATACTTACCACCGAATTTTGAGCGAAGCTGTGCAGGAACTGAAACAGGAAGAGTTTGCCGGAATATTCGATGATGACGATAGCAAACAACAAACACAGGCATTTTTAAAACTTAATTTCGTTAACGATTGCCAGATTGATACCGACCTTGAATTGCTTTTCCCTGACAATTATATAAAAGGTACTTCGGAAAGAATGCTGCTTTATCGTGAACTCGATAATATCGAAAATGAACAGCAACTGGAATTATTTAAATCCGGGTTGATCGACAGGTTTGGGAAAATGCCACAGGAAAGCCACGAATTGATGGAAGTTGTTAGGTTGCGGTGGAAAGCAATTGAATTGAGCATAGAAAAAATCATTCTGAAAAACAAAACCATGATTTGCTATTTTGTTTCCGACCAGCAATCGAAGTTTTACCAGTCTGCCGAATTCATGAAAATTGTTCAATACATTCAAAAAACAGGGAATGGAAAACTAAAGGAAACAAACCATAAACTCACATTTACTTTTCCGAATGTATTTAATGTTGAAACGGCTGATTATGTGCTGAAAGAAATCATTCAATTCGTAAAGAACGGGTGATTTTTCAATCTGCTCATCCTGCGACACATACATCCTCCCACGACTTTCAAATATAATTTTCCTCATACTAAAAACTAAGACAAGTCGCCAACTTTTGAAACAATATTAACTATAATCAGAATATAATTGAACTTTAGTTTTGTGACACGATATTATTTTCATAACTTTTTTTTTTCAATTTAACTTCAAAATTCAATCATTATGAAATTAATCTCATTTAAAACATTTCTTGCTTTTGGTATTGTAGTAATCAGTTTTGCATCGTGCCAAAAAGATGAATCCGTTATGCAAGATGATTCAGATTATGAAACTTTAAATCTGAAAAGTGCAAAAAGCTTAGATTTTATGGTTCTTTCCAAATCAGAAACACTTCCCGATGGATTTGTTGCAGAACTGTCAAATTATGGAAAAGTTGTTCGATCAATTCCCGAAATTGGTCTGGTTGTGGTAAACACCTCAAATTCTAATTTTGAGAAACAAGTTGCCAAGCTAGCCAATGTTCAATCTGTTGTGCCCGATTTGGTTGTCAAATGTATCGAACCTGTAAATTACACTGTTAAAGGAAATCCACTGAGTATTGGAAGCGATGAACCCGACTTCGACATTCAATGGGGATTAGATGCTATAAATGCTCCGGAGGCCTGGAATGCCGGTTTCACAGGAAAGGGTGCAAAAGTATTTATACTCGACAGCGGAATTGATGCGGAACATCCCGATTTATCGCCTAACCTGAATACCGCATTAAGTACTTCTTTTATTGATGGTGAAGATTATAATATAGCACCTGGGTTTTACTTTAATCACGGCACTCATGTTGCCGGAATTATTGCAGCCGCCGATAATCAGCTTGGGATTATTGGTGTTGCACCAAATACAGAAATAGTTGCAGTTAAAGTACTATCAGAATACACAGGTTCAGGCGCGTTCAGCGCAATCAACGCCGGGATTGTTTATGCTGCGAACAATGGAGCAGATGTAATTAACATGAGTCTGGGAGCTGCTTTAAACAAAAATGGTTTTTACTGGGATGAAAACAATGAATTGCAAAAAGTTCCTGCTGTATATATTTTACAATATGTTTTAGCCCAGCAACGTGCGGTGGATTACGCTATTAAAAAGGGTGCTGTTGTTGTTGCTGCAGCTGGAAACGGCGGGCAAAATGCTGATGGAAATGGCTCATTAATTTATTTACCTGCCGACTTAAGTAAGGTAATCACCGTTTCTGCAACCGCCCCCAATTATTGGATAAACGATTATATTAATGGAACACCGGATGTTAATTTTGATATACCAGCGAGCTATACAAATATTGGAAAATCATTAATTGATATTGCTGCACCTGGGGGTGATTTTGATTTCTATGATGCCCCATACTGGCATTACGATATGGTAATAAGCACAATTAGCGATGGCTGGGGCTGGGCTGCCGGAACAAGCATGGCATCGCCGCATGTTGCTGGCGTAGCCGCTTTAATTATTGCAAAAAACGGTGGTGACATATCGCCACAGGAAGTTACCAAACAACTTTTGAAAACTGCCGATAAAATTGAAATGAATGGAAAGTCTTCTTATTTCGGAAATGGCAGGCTAAATGCCTTCCGTGCGGTAACCGAATAGTAAAATGGGTATAAAATGCAGCAAAAACTGGCTCAGGCAAATGGTATAAAGGGTAAAGCAAAAGTAGCTTTTATTGTTAACGGAAAAGGAAAGGTAAGCGATATTAAAATTGTTGAACAAGACAATGAAAATGTTGGAAAAGGAGCTGTATCAATTTTTAAAGAAATGCAGGACTGGTCTCCGGGGAAACAACGTGGGAAATCAGTACCGGTTAAATTTCTGATGCCGGTAGAATTTAAATAAAGCGAAACAGAATACTCTTTTAATTATTTCACCCGATGATCCGTCTGCTGACGGACATCGGGTGAAATTTTATATAAGGTATTTTTTTTAACTAGTGAGGGCTTCACTTAAAGTGAAACCCTCACTAAAAGCTATTTCTTAATACAACCCATCAACTGATAAATATCTTTCGCCATGGTCATACGAAAAAGTCAGTATTCGTGAACCTTTGGGTAGTTCGTTTATTTTTTTGGCAACGGCTGCAAGTGAAGCGCCTGAAGAAATACCTACGAATAAACCTTCGAGTTTGGCGGCCTTTTGGGCATATTCAAATGCTTCATCTTTGCCAACTTCTATTGTCCCGTCAAGCAATTCAGTATTTAAGTTTTTGGGGATAAAACCTGCGCCGATTCCCTGTATCGGATGTGGGCCAGGTTGACCGCCACCAATTACCGGACTTGTTTCAGGTTCAACAGCAAATACTTTAATATTTGGAAATTTCTTTTTCAGAACTTCGGCAACACCTGTAATATGGCCACCAGTCCCAACTCCTGTAATCAGGTAATCAAAACCTTCAGGGAAATCATTAATAATTTCCTGTGCGGTAAAGTTGCGGTGGACGTCAACATTTGCAGGGTTGTCAAATTGCAATGGAATCCATGAATTCCCGATTTCTGCTGCAAGTTCCTCGGCTCTGGCAATAGAACCTTTCATCCCTTTTTCGCGCGGAGTAAGTTCCAACTCAGCACCCAATGCCGACAACACTTTCCGGCGCTCAATACTCATCGATTCGGGCATTGTTAAAATCAAACGATATCCTTTAACAGCAGCCACAAGCGCCAATCCAATACCTGTATTTCCTGAAGTTGGTTCAATAATTACCGAACCTTCTTTTATAATTCCTTTTTTCTCGGCATCTTCCACCATCGAAAGGGCAATCCTGTCTTTAATACTTCCACCCGGATTGGTTTTTTCTACTTTTACCCATACTTCATAATCGGCAGGGTACAACCGGTTAAGCCGTACATGTGGCGTGTTGCCAATTGTCTCTAAAATGTTTTTTGCTCTCATAATTTAATTTTAAAATCGGTTAAAAAAAAAGCCTTCCTATTTTTGGAAAGCCTTTCATTTATTTGGTTATTGAATATTTTCACTTAATCAATTTGAAAAACACTTTCCTGTTTCTTACTGAAACAACAACACATACAGTTATTCATCATTGTGGTTTTCATATTGAATCTCGCAGTTTCTTGTGTTAAAATCAAAAACATAAACAAAGCTAAAAATAAATTGTTTTGAAAAACTTAATTTTTATACCTGAGCCATTTAATCAATTCTTTAATATTTACCTTCTTGCCGTACATTAAAAGACCGATACGGTATATTTTAGCTGCTGCTGCTATTGCTCCGATAGTCATTAAAACAAGTAAAAACATGGAAAGCAATAATTCCCAGGTCGGTATACCGTATGGAATTCGCGCCATCATTGCAACCGGTGAAGTCAGTGGAATGATTGAGAACCAAAAAGCAACCGGACCTTCAGGATTTCGCGCAATGGGGAAAAGTACCATAATGGAAAGTATCAGCGGGAAAGTTACAGGAAAAACCATTTGCTGCGAATCTTCCTCGTTATCAACCGCTGCACCAACTGCGCCCAACAGTGAGCTGTACATTAAATATCCGACAAGAAAATAGAATACAAAACAAAACAGGATGAGCGGAATATTCAGGTTTCCAATCATTTCCATAACTTCCAATACTTTGTTTGGCTCAGCAACCTGCGAAATGTCCGGATTAATCTGTTGCTGGCTTTCCATAATGCTCTGCCCCATTTGTTGTGCCGATTCAGGGGAGAAAAATCCCTGCACTCCAATCAAAACAACAAATCCAAGTATAACCCAAATAGCTACTTGTGTTAAACCAACCAAAGCTGTCCCTATTATTTTGCCAGCCATCAATTCATAAGGTTTAACCGATGAAATAATAACTTCGATAATGCGGCTTTTTTTCTCCTCCATTACACCTCGCATTACCATCGCACCATACATAAACACAAAAAAGTAGATAACAAACCCCATTGCATAACTAGCAACAAAAGCAACAGCCGATGAGCTTTTTTGCGCTTCCCCCGATTCTGAAATTTTTAATGTATTCAGACTAATCCTGGTTTTTGTACTGGCTAGTCGTTCTTCTAAATCCGGGATTCCGGTTTCATCTATCACTTTCTGCCTTTTGTCTTTCTCAATATATTGACTCAATTTTCGCTCAATTTGCTCATTCAATTCAAACGGCACCTGTTTTTCCGATATTAACTGGGCAAAATTATTGGAGTAAATATCCTGTGGAATATATAGCAGTGCATAAAATTCACTCACCTTCAAATTGCCTTTCAATTTATCATATTCTTCTTTTGGAATGAATTTATATTTTGTCATTCCCTCCTGTTCAAACTGATTCAGAAACAATGTAGATTCATCAAAAACCGCAATTGTCCGTTCCTTATTATCGTTATTAAGCGATAAGAAAATAATAAGCGCGAACATGCCGGCAAAAAGAAACGGCACAAGTAAAGTGAGGATAATAAACGATTTCTTTTTTACCCTTTTCAGGTACTCGTTTTTTAATATTAATAGCGTTTTATTCATGGTTTTAAAAAAGTTGGAAGATTGAAGACCGAATTAAAGAATTCCGAATCCACGTCAAACTATCTTCTATTTTTAAATATGTTGTTATCAAGTTTGAATTGTCTTATTCTCCTCCGTCAATTGACGGAGGGTTTGAGGGAGCATTTTTATTCGACTCCCCAACCGCCTTAATAAATACATCGTTCATACTTGGTATTTTCTCTTCAAACGAAAGAATTTCGGCAACCGGAATTAGGGATTGAATTAAATCGTTGTTTGATTTTCCGTTAATATGTTGAACTGTTATTTGATTTTCGCGATTATATTCAACATGGCTTAAAACCTTGGTTTGATAGTTTAAAGCTGCGTTTACTTTGTCAAAATCACCTTTGTACTTTACCTCAAAAATATTCGATTTATATTTTTCACGGATTTCATCGGTAGGTCCGTCTTCTATTTTAATCGATTTATTAATAAGTGCAATGTGGTCGCACAACTCTTCTACTGAGCCCATGTTGTGGGTCGAGAAAATAATTGTTGCTCCATTATCACGCAATTGCAAAATTTCATGTTTCAAAAGGTTGGCATTTATTGGGTCGAATCCACTGAAAGGTTCATCAAAAATCAGCAATTTTGGTTTGTGCACAATCGTGGTGATAAATTGAACTTTTTGCTGCATTCCTTTTGAAAGTTCTTCGATATTTTTATTCCACCAGCCCATAATATCGAACTTTTCGAACCAGGCTTTTAGATTCCTGATAGCATCATGCCTGCTCATTCCTTTCAATTGTGCCAGATAAATTGCCTGATCCCCGATTTTCATTTTTTTATAAAGACCCCGTTCTTCAGGCAAATAGCCAATTTGACTAATATCTGCACGAGTCATTTTTCGTCCTGAAAGAAAAACTTCGCCGCTGTCGGGTGCAGTTATCTGATTAATAATCCTGATTAAAGTAGTTTTACCCGCACCATTTGGGCCAAGCAAACCA
>JBFHJA010000030.1:0-17884 GCA_041596165.1 Draconibacterium sp.
GGAAAAGAAAAAGCAGGTTGAAATATCGGAAGAAAACTACCGCAAACTTTGTTTCCCGTTTCCCTACAAACCATGGAACGGCAAAGTAATTGGCGAACATCAAGGTGCACATTTTTATACCATCGGACAACGAAAAGGACTAAATATTGGAGGACACAAAGATCCACTCTTTGTTCTCGGGACCGATGTTCAGCGAAATATTATTTATGTAGGTGAAGGTCAAAACCACCCCGGTTTATTTAGAAAGGGGCTGTTTATTGCTGCCAGCGAAATGCACTGGATCCGCACTGATTTAAAAATGTTGCCTGGAGAAAAACGTGAATTTGACATTCGTATCCGCTACCGTCAACCACTCGAAAAAGGCACAATACACATGAAGGAAGATGGCGCCTGGTTTCTTTTTGAAAATGAGCAACGTGGAATTACGTCCGGACAGTTTGCAGCCTTGTATTTAGGCGATGAGTTAATTGGCTCAGGAGTGATTGCTTGACAATTGACGATAATCGGAAGTCAGGAGTCCTAAATCAGGATGGAAAATCAGCCGCTGGTCATGGATTATTTGTACTTATACTACAACAAAAATAACTATGACAACCGCTAACATGACAACTTTTCCCCAACTTTATGTTTCGTAATTCAAACTTTTTCTTCGGTCTTCCGACTTCGGACTTCGGACTTTATACTATTTTAGCAGAAAATATTCAACATGATAAAATCAATGACTGGCTTTGGTAAAGCCGAATTCGAAGTAAACAACAAAAAATTTACCATCGAAATAAAATCGTTAAACAGTAAACAGATTGACATTAATACGCGAATTCCGGCTATTTATCGCGAAAAGGATATCGAAATCAGGAAAGAACTTTCGGATAAACTGGAACGTGGCAAAGTTGATTTTAACATTTATGTTGAAAGTCTGGGCGACGAATCAAACTCAAAAATAAACGAGCCCATTTTAAAAAGTTATTTCAATCAATTGAATAAAATAAGTACCGATTTAAATTTACCCACTGACCTGTCGACACTACAAGCTGCGCTGAGATTGCCCGATGTAGTAAAAACAGAATATCAGACACTTGACGAAGAAGAGTGGGGAATTATTCTTGAAAATATAAAAAATGCAGTTGCTGATATCGACAAATTTCGCGTACAGGAAGGTAATGCATTAGAAATTGATATTATAAGAAACATTGAGTTTATCCAGTCTCTTCTCTCTCAAGTTGAACCTTTTGAAGGACAACGTATTGAATTATTAAGAAACCGTTTAACCGAGAACCTTGAAAAACTTGCTTTAAACGGGAATGTGGACAAAAACCGTTTTGAACAAGAATTGATTTTTTACCTTGAAAAACTCGATATTAACGAAGAAAAAGTAAGGCTGGCAAACCACTGCGAATATTTTCTTGAAACCATTGCTGAACCATTTTCGACCGGAAAAAAGCTTGGTTTCATTTCACAAGAGCTAGGTCGCGAAATCAATACAATTGGTTCGAAAGCAAACAACACAGATATTCAACGAATTGTTGTGCAAATGAAGGATTATCTGGAGAGAATAAAGGAACAATTGTTAAATGTACTCTAGTTTCGAGTTTAAAGAGAAATAAGAAGGTTAATACTTATGGTTCAAAATCCGGTTTCTACAACACAAAAAAAAGGCAAACTCATCATATTCTCAGCACCATCGGGAGCAGGAAAAACAACAATTGTCAGGCATTTGCTTGAAAAGGATTTAAACCTTGAATTTTCGATTTCGGCCACCAGCAGATTGGCGCGACACACCGAAACTAATGGAAAAGATTATTACTTTTTAACCAATGCCGAGTTCAAAACAAAAGTGGATAACGACGAGTTTTTAGAGTGGGAAGAAGTTTATTCGGGAATTAGTTATGGCACTTTAAAAGCTGAAGTTGAAAGAATTAGGGAAGCCGGGAAAAATGTAATTTTTGATGTTGACGTTGTTGGTGGCTTGAATATAAAAAAATACTTTGGAGACGACGCTTTGTCAATTTTTGTACAACCGCCCTCGGTTGAAGAATTGCGAAAACGACTGACTGCCCGCTCCACCGAAACTGAAGAAAAGATTGCAATGAGAATTGCAAAAGCAGAACATGAACTGAGTTTTGCAAATCAGTTTGATGTGATAATTGTGAATGACGTTTTGGATAGCGCAGTTAAAGAAGCTGTATTGAAAATAGAGGAGTTTATAGGAAAATAAAAAAGCAGAAACCAAAATTCAGATAAAACGCTATGTTCAAACCACAAATCTACAACCATGAAGTTTTAATTCAGTGACTTTTGATCTGTCGGTTTTTAAACTTTTGAATTTATTTTTGTAATTTATTTGTAATTTGGAGCTTACTACGTGTAATTTACACATTATGAACAACTTAGTCGCCGATATTATTTCCCCAAAAAACATAAATCTAAAAATAGGCCTTTATTTTGGTTCATATAACCCAATCCATATCGGTCATTTGGCTATTGCCAATTACCTGGTTGAATACACTGATATTGAACAACTTTGGTTTGTGGTTTCACCTCAAAACCCATTTAAGAAAAAGGAGAACCTCCTGGCAGATTATCACCGGCTGGAGTTGGTGGAAAGGGCTATTGACAATGATGACAGATTTCGTGCTTCGAATATCGAATTCAATCTGCCCAAACCAAGCTACACTATTGACACCCTGACTTATTTACAGGAACGCTACCCAAATTACAATTTTTCAATAATGATGGGCTCGGATAACCTGAAGAACTTTCACAAATGGAAAAACAGTGAAATTATTTTGGAGAATTATGGAGTTATCGTTTATCCAAGACCTGGATTTGATTTGCAAAAAGTTCCTGTACACAAAAACATCTCAGTTGCTAAGGATGCACCCTTGATGGAGATTTCCTCAACTTTTATAAGAAATGCGATTAAAGAAGGCAAGGAAATCAGACATTTTATGCCTCAAAAAGCCTGGGAGTATCTGGATGAAATGAATTTTTATAAAAAGTAAATCGGCATTTTTCTGTCTAACAGTTTCTGGATGATTCACCAAGCTTTTATGAGTTATTGAAAACAGCCACCCGGCGAATAGAACTTTAAAAAATATTATCTCGTTTTCGTCATATCCTCATCCACACAAACCGTAAAATCAGCTTTACCAATGTTTTCTTTTTCCAATTCAGAAACGTCCTTTTGAGAAACGGTATGAATTGTAACTATTTTCAAAGCCGGATTTGCCTGTTTCAAATACCAGTATATACTTTCAAAATTTTCGGAATGATAAGAACCGTGGTAATGAATCAACTGTTTTTCTGCCGACCAGTTTTGCAGTATAAAATAAGCCATTGTAGCATCTTTTATTGCCTGTGCTTTTGGGAAATTTGGAGTTATGTGCGGCCCCATTCCTTCCATTTCCATCATGCTTTTGTAACAATTTAAAGTCGAATCGTACTTTATGGGGAGAGGTGGAATAAACGCCTTTGCTTCTTCCGAAAGTTCTTCCAAACCTTTAAAGCCTTTTGAATTAACAAGTGAAGCGTATCTGCGCGGAACATTGGAAGCCACAAATTGCAGATTATTTGTTTTGGCAAATTCAACAAGCGGCTTATAATCGGTTTTGTAATTGGGCCACAGCCGGGCTTCGTCCTCGAAACTTTTTTGCGAAATCAAACCTGACAGATATTCATTTAAAATTACCTGATTATCGCTTTCAAACATTTCAGCACCCAGCACAAGATTGTCATTCCTGAAATTAAATAAATCTTTAGTGAGTTCAAGTTGCAACCAATGTGAAACTGGATTATCGTGACTTTCTCCAAAAAGAACAATATCAGCATCTTCAGCAACTTTCAGCAACTTTTCATACTTTATATCTTTTCCCTCTTTATTAAAAATATTGTATGCAGGTTTACCAGATTTAAAAGCAGAGAACAAAAAAAATATTGCAACAAACGCAATTTGATAACTTTTCATGACCTTGTTTTTTTTTAATATTGCTAACAACAAAAGAAAGCTTTTTCGGTTTAAATTAAACAAGCTAATTTATACATTGAAAACAAATGGTGGAATCAGGCCCATTTTACAGCACCGTAATCGACCCAATTTTAGCCCCGCTAAGGAAACATGTAACCAACGAAATAAAACCTAATGAAAAAGTACTCGATATCGCTTGCGGAACAGGGATGCAGCTTTTAGAGATTGCCAAAACAGCTTCTTTTGTCACCGGAGTCGATTTATCGGAATCAATGGTAAATTTTGCCACAAAAACATCAAGAAAAAGAAACATATTAAATACAGCGTTTTTTGTTTGCGACGCAACTGACCTATCTATTTTTAAGGAAAAGAGATTTGATGTTGCAATTATGACATTGGCTTTGCACCAGTTCCCATCCAATCAACATTCGTCTATTCTGAGTGAAATGAAACGTGTAGCCAACAAAATTATAATAGTCGATTACGCAGTTCCACTGCCAAAAAATTATGCCGGAATAGGTAGCAGGGTTGCCGAATTTCTTGCCGGTGGTGAACACAACAGAAATTTCAAACATTTTTACAATTTGGGCGGATTAACACAAATACTTCCCGCAAATAATCTGACAATTAAAAAATCGCGATTTCTGGCGGAAAAAGCATTTCAGTTAATAGTTTGTGATTAATATATGCCAGAAAAACAAGCAATAGAACAATTGTAATACTTCAATTACAAATTCAGTTAATCGCAAATTAGAAAGGCTTAAATAATACTCACCCTTCTTAACCTCCATTCAACTCAATGAATCAGAAAGGATTTAACCCTGAACTTTAAACTAAAGCTTCCCCAGTTCTTCTTTAAGCCAGTCGGGGCGATTTGTAGTGAGTTTTGTAACGCCAAGATCGACGAGCCGTTTTGCTTCCGTGGGGTCGTCAACAGTCCAGGTAAGCACTTCCATTTTATTCTCTTTTGCCAATTGTACAATTTCTTCGTCGATGATGGAATAATGTAAATTCACACCGTCGAGTCCAGTTTCAGCTGCTTCTATTATTTTTTTGCCAAGTCCATTTTTTGAGGCACTCAACCAGTAACACTTGTTCTCAGGAAATGCTTTTTTAGTTTCCACAATTGTTTTCCAATCGAATGCGATAAAAACAATCTGTTTTCTTTTAGAGCTTTTTTCCATCAATCTTACTAAAGGTTGAATCACCTCCTCGCCACATTTTATTTCAACAACAAGTGTTTTTCCTTCGGGAATTGTTTCAATCAATTCATTAAGAAAAGGAATTTTTTCTCCTTTATATTTTTCGTCTTTCCAGCTTCCTGCATCTAAATCACGCAATAAAGTGGAAGGAGAAGTGGCAATCGAAAGATTTTTCTTACCTGAACATGTGCGTTTTGTGTCTTTATCATGAATCACAACAATGCGATTATCCCTTGAGATGTGAATATCACATTCAACCGCATCTGCGCCCAATTCCCAGGCAAGTTTTGCAGCTGCAACTGTATTCTCGGGAGCCAGATATGAAGCTCCTCTATGTGCAATAAATGTATTTTGTGCCATAATATTAAGTACAAAAAAAACGAATAGTAAAGTTGCAAATATTTTCATGGTTATCTTTTTTAACAGCCCGAAGATAGTCCTTAATCCAATAATTGTAACCAGATAACCGTTAAAAAATGTAGTTTTGCCTTTCTTTATTAATATCAATGAAATCAGGTTTTTCAACAAAAATTGGGATAATCTTCACCAAAATTGTGGCTAAATTTCCATTTTGGTCCATCTATTTCATTTCATCGGTTTTTTACCTGGTTGTGTATTATATAATTGGCTACCGTAAATCTGTAGTACTAAAAAACCTACGTAATTCGTTTCCTGAAAAAAGCGACAGGGAAATTAAAACAATCGCGAAAAAGTTTTTCCATCATTTTGCCGATTTGACTTTGGAAACCATAAAAATGAGAGGAATGAGCGACTCTGATTTCAAAGAACGGATGAAAGTTGCGAACGCCGATTTGATAAACAGTTATTTCGAAAAAGGGAAAAGTGTGCTGGTTTTAACAATGCACTACAACAACTGGGAGTGGGGAACTTACCTTTCGAAATATTTAAAACATAAATCATTGGCGGTTTACAAACCACTGGCAAATGTTGATTTTGACAAGTTTATGAACGAAACCCGCTCACGTTTTGATGCCGAACTGATAAAAAACGAACACATTTTACGTCATCTTATTCGGCATGAAAAACAGAAAACACCTGTATTTGTTTGGTTGGCCGGTGATCAATCTCCTATTTCGGCAGATGATTACTGGTTTCGCTTTTTAAACCAGGAAGCCATGTTTTATCCTGGACCGGCATTTATTTCGAAACGTTTTAATCACCCCATATTTTTTCAAAGATTAGAGAAAACCTGTCGCGGAAAATATATCACAACTTTTGAATTACTTTGTGAGAATCCGGCAGAAAAAAGCGAACATGAAATTCTGAAAATTTATATCGAAAGAATGGAAGAAATTATCAGGGAGAAGCCAGAGTATTATCTTTGGTCGCACAAACGCTGGAAGCGGAAACGATTAGATGGGATTCCGATGCAAAAAAGATAGAATTTTGCGTCTGACAAAAACTTAATAATGAAAAGAACAGAACTTGAAAACCAGGACAAACGCTTTCGTGAAAGTACATTTAAAAAGTTACTGAATGGCGTTTTAGTTGGTTTCCTTATTGCCATTTCCCATTTGCCTTTTTGGATTTTGTATGCCGTTTCAGATTTTTTTTATTTGATTTTGCGCTTTGTTGTAAAGTACCGCCACAAAGTAATTACGGAAAATCTGCAAAATGCTTTCCCGGTAAAAACGAAAAAGGAAATCAGCGGAATAAGGAATAATTTTTACCGGCACATTTGCGATGTATTCGTTGAATCGATAAAAGTTTACAGCATTTCGGATAAAGAAATTGAAAAGCGGGTGAAAATTACCGGAATCAATGTGGTAAATGAGTTTTACGAGCAGAAAAGAAGTTTAATTGCCCTGGCATTTCACTATAACAACTGGGAATGGACTAGTTTTGTCCAATCGAAATTAAAGCATCAAATCCTCTCTGTTTATAACCCCATAAGGGGGAACAATGCACTTGAGGAATTTCTGGTTCACAACCGGGAAAAATGGGGAAGTACCTGTGTCGCCGTACACAAAACTGCCCGAACTGCATTTGAGTACAAATCGAAAGGAATACTTACCGGACTTTGGCTGGCAGCCGACCAAACCCCTCCTGCAAATTCAAAATTCTGGACCATTTTTCTGAACCAGGAAACCCCGTTTTTTTCGGGGCCGGAAAAACTTGCTGCCAACGGAAATCTTCCAGTATTTTTTCAGCACACAAAAAAGGTTGGCCGCGGAAAATATGTCATTGAATATTCCTTGCTTTTTGAGAATCCTGCTGAAGTTGAACAAAAAGATATATTACTCACCTATATTCGGAAATGCGAGGAAATCATTCGTGCCGAACCAGCATATTATTTATGGTCGCACCGCAGATGGAAACATAAAAGACAGGAAGGAACTGAGTTGACGCTATAAATCGATTTTTAAAAAACACAAAAAGCCTTATTTATAAAATACTTCCCTTTTTATAAAACCTTAAAAATCACAATTGCATATAATCCAAACCTGACATATCTGAACAGCGACCACAGCAAATAATTGACAAAACTATATTGAATTACACCCGATGCCAAACTGACTATTGCATGAGGTATTGGAAGTGTCGCACCCATTACGATAAACAAACCGCCCCACTTTTTAAGTTTATCGACATGATTTTTAATTTTTAATTCGAAATGGGTTTGAACCGATTTAACATTTGAAATATGCTTTCCAATAAGATATGCTGCAATTCCTCCTAAATAAGAAATTGTGGCCAGTAAAAACAGAAACAACCATGGCGAAACAGCTTTAGAAGCCCATGCTATAAATACTTCCGGCGGTAATAAACCCAACAAACTTTCTGAAATCATAAAAACCATAAAAATAGTTGCCGGATTAAACTTAACAACCAACTGATTGAGCAACAAATTGATATCCATCAGAAAATAATCAACTCCCAGAATCAACAGCAAAAATACAAGTACTGCTGTTATTGCCTTGTAGGCCATTGTTTTAAGAAATGGGTAGAATCTTGTTATTTTATAATAACGATGTAAAACTGAAATATTCTTTGTATTTATCATTTAACTCTAATTTAAAATTTGGAATCTATTCCAAAGTACCTCCAAAAACACTACTAACTCATTTGTAATCATCGATTAACGTTTTCAATAATGTAATTCCCCAAATCAATTCACAAGTTTAGCTCAAGTTGATTTAAAATTGTAAAACCAAGGGAAATACTATATGCGTTGAATAAAAAGGGCGTTAATCTCTCATATAAAAAGCAAAACAAGAGGGAAGTTAATATTTAGGAGGTTGCCAGTAGCGTAAACTGGGTTGTGAGTCAAATCCCTGTATACTAGGATTTGCAATATTTATAACATTTTCAACAAGCAAACAATTGATAAGAATTTGGTTTAATTGCTCGTCTCCCGAAAAATCATCTTTAGAGCTGAAGCAATCAGAAGTTCCACCTTGACATTGTGAATCTGATATTTGTTCTGTAATGTTTTTCATGTCATTATAATCCGAAAACATACTTAATCCGGTAAGCAGAATAAGCGAAACAATAAAAATTGCCAATATATTTTTTCGAATTTTGATCATGCCGCTAAAATAGTAATCACTAGTTTATTCTTCAATGTTTTTGCCGATAAAAATATGTTAATAGCCGGTTTATTTCAAACATTTTTAAACATTTCATTATAAAAAAAAGATGCCAGACAAACTCACATTTTGGTTATCGGAAAGTGCAAATTTAATTTGAATAAACCTGCACACTGCCTGCAACCAAAAATAAATGAACTTGTCCAGCAAATACAGTACTAAATATTATTAAGCCTACTTAAGAAATGCATCAATATTTTTTGCGGCAACTTTACCTGCTTCTATGGCGTGAACCACAAGACTTGCACCTTTTTCAGCATCACCGGCCGCAAATAATTTAGCAACCGAAGTTTGCTTTTTATCATTCACTTTTACATTTCCGCGCTGGTCATATTCAACGCCCAATGAATCTAGCAATCCAACATGTACAGGTTGTGTAAAACCCATTGAAAGCAAAGCGAGTTCACAATCAATGATTTCGGTAGTACCTGCTACTTCATTCATGTTCCAGCGACCATTGGCGTCTTTTAACCATTCAACCTGCACCAGTTCAACCTGTTTCAGTTTTCCGTTTTCACCAATAAACCGTTTTGTTGACAGACTCCAGCGACGTTCGCAGCCCTCCTGATGAGAACTGGAAGTACGCAAAGTATTAGGCCAGTATGGCCAAGGATTATTATCCTCACGCTTTTCAGCGGGTTTTGGTAAAATCTCGATCTGAGTAACCGTGTTTGCTTTTTGACGAATTGAAGTTCCAACACAGTCAGAACCTGTATCTCCACCGCCGATTACGAGGACATTTTTATCTTTAGCCGAAATCCTAAATTCATCGCTACTTAGTATTCCGGAGACTTTTTTATTTTGTTGTATTAAAAAATCCATTGCAAAATAAACACCTTCCAATTCGCGCCCTTCAACAGGTAAATCGCGGGGATGTTCGGCACCAACAGCAAGAAGTACTGCGTCAAATTCAGCATAAAGATCTTCTTTCAATATATCGACCCCAACATTCACATTGGGCTTAAAAATTATTCCTTCGTCAACAAACAATTGTAACCGGCGATCGATAACACTTTTAGTAAGTTTAAAATCGGGAATACCATATCTTAATAAACCACCAATTGCATCAGCTTTTTCAAACACTGTGACCAAATGGCCAGCTCTGTTTAACAAATCGGCAGCAGATAAACCAGCAGGACCTGAACCAATAACTGCTACTTTTTTCCCGGATCTTGTCTTTGGTGGATTTGCAACCACAATACCAGCTTCAAAAGCCTGTTCAACAGTTGCACATTCGTTTTCACGAATTGTAACTGCTTCTTCGTGAATAGCCAAAACACAAGCTTTTTCGCATGGAGCAGGACAAATTCTTCCGGTTATTTCAGGAAAACTATTTGTTGAATGAAGTATAAAATAAGCCTCATCTTTTCTTCCCCGATAAATTGCATCCTGCCATTCAGGAATTTTGCTTCCTACCGGACAGCCCCAGTGACAAAATGGTATACCACAGTCCATACAGCGCGATGCCTGCAGGGCGCGGTCTTTTTCATTCAGCGTTTGTTCAACTTCACCAAAATCATGAATTCTATCGTTTAAAGGGCGGTAACCCGCATCTTTGCGGGGTACTGTCATAAAACCTTTTGGATCTCCCATATCTTATTTGCCTGTTTTTTAAATGAAATATAAATTGTTTACTCGTGACGTGAAGGATCGTCTTCTGTTAACTGAAGCTTCTTTTGTAACTCTCTCAGTTTTTGTTCTTCCAAAACCTTCTTGTATTCAAATGGAATCACCTTCACAAATTTAGGTAGATATTCATCCCACCGTGTTAGTATTTTTGATGCCAACGAGCTTTGTGTATATAAAAGATGCTTGTTGATTAATTCCTGCAATTCCTGTATATCCGCTTTTTCGTCAACAGGACTTAAATCAACAAGTCCCTTGTTACAGTAATAATCGAAATCACCGGCCATGTCAAGCACATAAGCAATTCCTCCGCTCATACCTGCCGCGAAGTTTTTCCCTGTTTTACCGAGAACAACAACCCGACCTCCGGTCATATATTCGCAACAATGATCACCTGTTCCTTCGATAACAGTTTTTGCTCCTGAGTTTCTTACACAGAAACGCTCACCGGCAACACCCCGAATATAAGCTTCACCACTTGTAGCCCCGTAAAACGATGTGTTTCCGATAATGATATTATCTTCGGGTTTAAATGTTGAGTCAGGGTGCGGAACAACAACTATTTTCCCACCTGATAATCCTTTACCGATATAATCGTTCGAATCACCAATCAAGCGGAATGTTACCCCTTTCACAAGGAAAGCACCAAAACTCTGACCGGCGGTTCCGTTAAATATGCAGTTAATTGTATCTTTTGCCAAACCAGCTTCGCCATATTTTCTTGAAATTTCTCCTGAAAGCATTGCTCCAACGGTGCGGTCAACATTGACAATATTTCGGGAAATCCAAACTTTCTCACCAGCCTGAATTGCCCTTTTAGATTCTTTAATTAAATCTAAATCAAGGTGATTATCACCAAGTTTTGCATTTTTATGTGTATTGTGAATTGCATTTTGTTGAGCTTCTTTTGGTACATAAAGCAATTTTGAAAAATCAACGTTCTTCATTTTCCAGTTCATCACATTCTTGTTGAGCTCAAGTAAATCAGTACGTCCGACAATATCGTCGAATTTTGCAAATCCCATTTCAGCAAGATATTCTCTAACTTCCTCGGCAATAAACCTGAAGAAATTAACTGAATATTCTGACCTTCCGATAAACCGTTTGCGTAATTCTTTATCCTGTGTGGCAATCCCAGCGGGGCAAGTATTCATGTGGCACTTGCGCATCATAATACATCCAAGCACAATTAATGCTGAAGTTGAAAATCCGAACTCCTCACCACCAAGACAAGCCAGTGTTACCACATCACGACCAGTCTTTAACTGACCGTCAACCTGAAGTTTAACCCTACCGCGTAAATTGTTTAAAACCAGTGTTTGCTGAGCTTCAGCAATTCCAAGTTCCACGGGCAATCCGGCATGTTTTATAGAACTTGCGGGACTGGCACCTGTTCCACCATCGCCACCGGCAATAATAATTACATCAGAATAAGCTTTTGCCACACCTGCGGCAATGGTACCAACACCATCTTCCGAAACTAATTTCACTGAAACTGCTGCACGTGGATTTGTGATTTTTAGGTCATAAATCAACTGTGCAAGATCTTCAATTGAATAAATATCGTGATGCGGAGGAGGCGAGATTAAAGTTATTCCAGGAGTTGAATTTCTAAGTTTTGCAATGATTTTATTGATTTTATATCCTGGCAACTGACCACCTTCTCCGGGTTTAGCACCTTGCGCAATTTTAATTTGTAATTCATCGGCATTGATTAGGTAGTTATTTGTAACTCCAAATCTTCCCGATGCAACCTGTTTGATTTTACTGTTTTTTATTGTTCCAAAACGTGCAGGATCCTCTCCTCCTTCACCAGTATTACTTCGGCCTCCAATTGTATTCATTGTCATTGCCAGTGCTTCGTGAGCTTCTTTGCTAATTGAACCATATGACATTGCACCTGTAACAAACCGTTTCATTATTTCTTCAATAGGTTCTACCTGGTCAATTGGAATTGGATTTCTTTTCAAATTAAAACATCCGCGGATAAAAGCAGGCCTTTTATTTTCATTGTCAACAAGGGAGCTGTATTCTTTATATTTTGAATAGTCGTTTGTGCGTGTTGCCCATTGCAATAACCCAATTGTTTCCGGATTCCAGGCATGGTGTTCACCATATTTTCTCCAGGCGTAAACACCGGCATTTTCAAAACCAAAAGGTTCAGGAGCAACTTCAGTTTTATAAGCTTCTGAATGAAACATCAAAGCTTCTTTTGTTATTTCCTCCAGACCAACACCTCCAATTTTTGTTACGGTGCCTGTAAAATACTTATCAATCAAATCCTGACTAATTCCAATTGCTTCAAATATCTGTGCACCCTGGTAACTTCTCAGTGTAGATATCCCCATTTTTGAAATTACCTTCAAAAGACCTTTATCAATAGACTTTATATAATTTTTTCTGGCTTCGTTATACTCCTTTTCAATTTTACCTTCCTTAACCATGTGGTCGATGGCAGCAAAAGCCAGATATGGATTAATTACACTTGCCCCATAACCCAGCAAAAGTGCAAAATGATTTATTTCACGTGCTTCTGCTGTTTCAACTATTACACCTACCTGCATCCTTTTTTGTGTCTTAATCAGATGGTGATGAACCGCAGCAACAGCAAGTAATGAAGGAATTGGAGCATAATCTTTTGAGATATTTCGGTCAGAAAGAATAATGTAATTCTTTTTGTCATCAACTGCTTTTTCCGCTTCAGCAAGTATCTTTTCAATTCCTGATTCAAGCCCTTTTTGTCCATCCTCAACACGAAAGACCATCTGAATAGTTTGATGGGTAAAAAGATCATCTTTTAAATCTTTTATTTTACCCAAATCGGTATTGGTAAGTATAGGCCCCATGAATTTTACCAACCGGCAATGTTCAGGTGAATCTTTAAGTAAATTTGAACTTAAAGAACCAATATAATTTGTGAGAGCCATAACCAGTCCTTCGCGAATTGAATCGATTGGAGGATTCGTAACCTGGGCAAACATTTGTTTGAAGTAATCAAACATTCGTTTGGGTTTATCAGAAAATACCGCCAAAGGAGCATCGTTACCCATCGAACTTGTTGGTTCGATGCTTGAATCACTCATGGGCAGGATTATTTCGTACATATCCTCTTTCGAGTAACCAAATACTTTCGAATAGGTCTCAAAATTTTCGATTGACGAAGGAACTCTGTTCTTCACCTTGATATCATCCATCATAAGGCGGTTTTCCTTCAGCCACATTTCATATGGGTTCTGGTGGCTTAACTGGTCTTTTACTTCTTCATCAGGAATAATAATTCCAAGTTGTGTGTCAACAAGGAGTATTTTTCCTGGACGCAAACGTCCCTTTACCTTTATTTCTTTTGGCTCAAAAGTTTGAACACCAACTTCGGAACCCATTACAATCAAATCATTTTTTGTAATAATGTACCTTGATGGTCTTAATCCATTTCTATCGAGTGTTCCACCAATATATCTTCCATCTGAAAAAACCATTGAAGCTGGTCCGTCCCATGGCTCCATAATTGTAGAATGGTATTCATAAAAAGCTTTCAAGCTATCGGGAATTGGATTTTTTTGGTTAAATGATTCCGGAATCATCATACACAGGGCATGTGGAATCGACCTTCCTGTCATGTTCAAAAATTCAAGAACATTATCAAAAGAAGCTGAATCAGATTTTCCAGGTTCAACAATTGGGAGTAGTTTTTTCAAATCTTCCCCAAAAACATCTGATTTCATTAAGCCTTCACGTGCCTGCATCCAAAGCCGGTTTCCACGTACAGTATTTATTTCCCCATTATGTGCAATCATACGAAATGGTTGCGCCAGGCTCCAGGTAGGAAAAGTGTTAGTGCTAAAACGTGAATGTACCAACGCAATCGCACTTTTAAACTTTTCGTGTTTGAAATCGAGATAATAATCGCGCAATTGTGAAGGAGTAAACATCCCCTTATAAACAATGATTTTTGCGGATAAACTTGGTTGATAAAACCAGTCCTTAAAATTCAGATTTGAATCGCGAATTTCTTTTTCGGCAAGTTTGCGTACCATAAACAGTTTTCTTTCCATTGCTTCTCTTTCGAGATTTGCACGAATAAAAACTTGTTTTACCATCGGCTCCGTTGTTTTGGCTATTTCCCCGGGTGCTGAACTATCCACAGGAACATCACGGTATCCCACCAATGTCAGCCCTTCTTCACGGATATGTTTATTCAGCACATCAATACAAAATGCTGCTTCTGCCTCATCTTTTGGAAGGAATATAATTCCTGTTCCATATCCACCTTTTTCACCAACATCTAATTTCAATACTTCGGTAATGAATTCATGAGGTATTTGCATAAGCAAACCTGCACCGTCTCCAGTAGTATTGTCGGCGCTTGTTGCACCGCGGTGATCCATGTTTAAAAGCACATCCAGACCTCTAAGAACTATATCATGAGAAGGGTTACCTTTTATATGGGCGACGAATCCAATCCCACAATTATCATGCTCATTTTCAGGATTATATAATCCCTGTGCTTCAGGTAATCTTGTTTGTATCATTTTCTATTCTTTTTTAAACCTTTTTGCATAAAATAACAGCTAACTGGTTGCAAATGAACCAATCGCTGTAAAATTGAAAGCAAAAATCGCATTTATCTTACAATATGAAACCAAAAATAATTAATAAGCTTATTTTTCACAATATACAAGCCCTAAAATTGTGCTTAATAACATACAATTAACCTATCGAATAATTCAAATGGTATCAAAAACTGATAAGAAATGAATTTTTGAAGAGTAATTTGTCTTATTTTCAGAAGGTTTATGAAATTAACCTACAAATTTACTTACTGCTTTTTCAATTTCGTCAAAACTAAATTCCTTTACTTTTTGATTTTTGTAATTTGAAATCTGCTCCAACATCAAATTCCCAATACTCCCTTCATGGGTATGTTTTACCTCTTTTTCGGGATTAAAGTTACCAGTTTCAATTTGTTCGCCTACAATTTTGTATGCGTCGCGAAACGGAACTCCCTGTAAAACAAGATCATTTACTGCCTCAACACTAAAAATAAAATCATATTTATTATCATCAAGAATATTGTTTTTTACTGTCATATTCTCAACTGCAAGTGAGGCGATATTCAAACAATCATTTAGTTCCTTAAACGAAGGAAGAAATACTTCCTTCACCATTTGTAAATCCCTAAAGTATCCACTGGGCAAATTGTTTATCATTAATGAAATTTGATTGGGAACTCCTTGTAATTTGTTGCATTTTGCACGGATTAACTCAAAAACATCCGGGTTTTTCTTGTGTGGCATAATACTCGAACCTGTAGTAAATTCAGCGGGCAAACTTACAAAGTTGAAATTCTGGCTCATAAACAAACAAACATCAAAGGCCATTTTTGAAAGTGTTCCAGCTAAATTAGCCAATGCAAACGAAACTATTTTCTCCACTTTACCTCGCCCCATTTGAGCGTAAACAACATTGTAATTCATCTTGGAAAAACCAAGCAAATCTGTTGTCATTTGACGATTTAGCGGGAATGACGAGCCATAACCGGCAGCCGAACCCAATGGATTCTGATTTGTAATTTTATATGCTGAAAGCAGCAGCTCCAAGTCATCGGTAAAACTTTCGGCATACGCACTAAACCACAATCCAAACGACGAAGGCATTGCAATTTGAAGGTGTGTGTAACCGGGCATCAAAACATTTTTTGTTTCATCAGCGCGTTTAAGCAAAACATCAATTATTGATGAAGTACTTTCAACAATTTCTTTGATGGCATCGCGTGTAAAAAGTTTTAAATCGAGCAAAACCTGATCATTACGGGAACGGCCGCTGTGAATCTTTTTCCCTAAATCACCCAATTCTTTTGTGAGTAAAAATTCTACCTGAGAATGAACATCTTCAACACCTTCTTCGATTACAAATTTCTTGTTAACAGAAAGTTGATATAATTTCTTTAATTCCCCAAGTAGTATTGGCAGCTCTTCTTTTTCAATCAGTCCCACTGATTCGAGCATAGTAATGTGAGCCATCGAACCCAGAATGTCGAAAGGAGCAAGATATAAATCCAGTTCCCGGTCTTTTCCAACGGTAAAATGCTCAATTGCTTTGTTAACAGGAATTCCTTTTTCCCAGAGTTTCATTTTATATTGTTTTGATTTTTGGCAAATATATCGAATTCAACTTGAAACGTAATATTCTTCCGCTTTTGGTTTCAATGTCAAATTTTACATTGTGCAAAATAATTGCGACTTTTGCCGCGGTTTTTAATATTAATACTGGATGTCATTTACAACCAAATTCATACCCGGTAGTACACCGCTGCGAGTTATATTCATTTTTGCAATAGCTGTTACCCTGTTTAGCTATTTTTCCGGTTTGCCGATTGATATTACCCGCGATGCCGGCAAATATGCAACTGTTGCAAAAGAAACATTTCAGAATGGGAATTACATCAATCTAACCATTCACGGCGATGCATACGACCAAAAGCCTCCAATGATGTTTTGGTTGGGCGCACTTGGTTTTTCCATTGGCGGACTTTCAAATTTCTGGTTTAAACTCCCCATGCTTTTATTGGTATTTGCTGGGTTTTACTGGGCTTTTCAACTTGGCAAGAGTTTGTATAATACCAGGGTTGGGTACCTTACTGCAACTTTTCTTGCATTTTCTGTTATCTATTCTCTTTACAGCATGGACATTCATGCAGACACTCCTTTGCAAGCGTTTGTAACTTTGGCCTTGTGGCAGCTTTTCGAATTCATAAAAACCCGAAAAAACAAACACTGGATTTTGGGATTTACAGGAATAGGGCTGGCCATGTTGAGTAAAGGACCGATTGGTGCAGCAATCCCGGCTTTTGCAGTAATTGGCCATATTTTGCTCAAAAAAGATTTTCGTTTTTTATTTGACTACCGTTGGTTTCTGGGAATTATCCTTGCATTTGTTGTTGCAAGCCCTGCATTAATTGGGTTAATGAATCAATTTGGATGGGCAGGGATCCGATTTTTCTTTTGGGAAAACAATGTTGGCCGGATTACCGGTTCGTATGTTCAGGCGATAAACGACCCGATTTTTTACGTTCACAGCTTGGTCTATCTTTTCTTGCCCTGGAGTTTACTCTTCTTTATTTCAGCTTTTTATGAGTTTAAATTTTTAATAAAAAACAAATTCCGTTCAACCGAGTACTTTACATTAACCGGAATCTGGATTTTCTTTATCATACTGAACTCGGCGAGCAGCCAACTGCCCAATTACATTTTTGCCATTGTGCCTTTGATAGCTGTATTAACAGCAAAATGGTCTGACATTGCAATCGAAAACCAACAAAAACTATTCAAAGTGTTCTATTCCGTGCAAAGCTTTGTAGTTATTGTTTTATGGCTGATGATTTTCACTGTTGCATTTTATCTTTTCCCGACACCAAATTTTGCATTTTGGACAGTTGCAATAATTGGGATTACTTTGATTTTGTACATTATTTTCAGAATCAA
>JBFHJA010000031.1:0-17468 GCA_041596165.1 Draconibacterium sp.
GTTGATATGGATAAAGTGAATGAGGTTGCAAAAAAATATAATTTGAAAGTAATTGAAGATGCTTGTCAGGCCTGGTTAGGCGAATACAAAGGAAAAAAACTAGGCACACTCGGCGATTTGGGATGTTTCAGCTTTCAGAATTCAAAAAATTTACCTGCCGGTGAGGGTGGGGCAGTTGTGGGAAATAACGATGAAATTATGGATCGTTGCCATTCGTTTCACAATTGCGGAAGGCCCTTTGGAAGTGTCGAGCGGACTTCTGACTACCCGATGCGGGGAAGTAATCGCAGGATGCAGCAAATACAGGCTATTACACTATTGTCGCAAATGCATCGTATTGAAAGAGATGCTGATATTCGATTACAAAATGCTAAATATTTAGACGATAAGCTAAATGAAATTCCCGGTATTAAAACATATAAATTAGTTGAGGGGAATAATCGTTCTGCCTATCACATGTACCCTTTTCGTTTTGTCTCTGAAGAGTTTGGGAATATTTCAAGAGAAAAATTTATTGAAGCTTTGCGTGCCGAAGGAATCCCTTGTTCTTCAGGATATGGGCAACAGAATAAAGATGGTTTGATTGAGGAAGCTCTGAGTTCGCGTGGATACAAACGTTTATTTTCGGAAAAAAGATTAAAACGATGGCGTGAGGAAAATGTATTGCCCGGGAATGACCAGCTTGCCAAAGAAGCAGTTACATTTTACCAAAGTATTTTGTTGGGAGGTAAAACGGATATGGATGATATTATAAACGCAATCACAAAAATTTATAAAAACAGAGAGGTGCTACGTAACTAATTTAATAGGTAATAATCAATAATATCATGTATAAATACCAATATCCAAGAGCGGCATTAACAACCGATGCAATAGTATTCTTTAAAGAGGGTAAAGAAAAGTTCATTCTTCTAATTGAACGAGGTAGGGAACCTTTTAAAAATAAATGGGCGCTCCCGGGCGGTTTCATCGAAATGGAAGAAACATTAGAAGATGCTTGCAAGCGCGAATTACTGGAAGAAACGGGATTGAAAGTTGACAAAATGACCCAGTTTAAAACTTACGATGCCATTGACCGCGACCCGCGACACCGTACAATCTCAACAATCTATTTCGCCGAACTCAATAAAAAACAGCAAGTTACCGGTGGCGATGATGCCGCCCGGGCCGACTGGTTTCCAATTTCCAATTTACCCGAACTTGCTTTTGACCATGAGCAAATATTGAAGGAGTTTTTTGGATTGTAAGTGTTTCGATATTAAACCTTATCTGAAAAATAGAAATTAAGAATTGCCATTAAGCCACTAAGACTCATAGAAACTCAAAGGATTCATTGTTAACGATCTTTACTTCGTGAAAACTTTGTGACTTAGAGCCTTTGTGGTAAGTAATTTCCATTTATAATAGACTCAATTTAAGGCCTTATAAGGAATCTGTTAAGGATATTCAATTGCATGAAATTTTTTATGAAAATCGTTTGCTTAAAAGTTTTCTTTTATTTTACTTTGCAATTCAAAGTACTTTTAAAATGAAGAACAAAGAACAATATGTAAATGAGATTAAAGCAATCAGGCAAATGATGGAACAATCAAGCCGGTTTCTTTCGTTAAGTGGATTGTCAGGAATTCTGATTGGTATTTATGCCATAATCGGTGCTTATGTAGCACATTATTTAATAAAAGGTAACAGCACTGAATTTATTAGAACTTCAAATATCGGGGGACTTGTTTGGCAGCTTGTCATTTTGGCGATAGTTGTTTTAGCTGTTTCCATTGTTACAGTGGTTATTTTAACCTATCGCAAAACTGTTCTTGATGGATTTAAAATCTGGAACAAAGGTACTCGCTTGTTAATATTAAACATGGCTGTTCCGTTGGTGAGTGGTGGAATTTTAACAAGCATTTTTGTTGTTCATGGACTTTATGAAACAGTGGCTCCGGCATTGCTTGTGTTTTACGGTTTGGCATTAGTAAATTCAGCAAAATATACCCGTCAGGAAATTTACTATATGGGTTTGTGCCAGATTGTTACAGGAATTATAGCCGCATTGTTACCAAATTATGCGCTACTTCTGTGGGCAATTGGATTTGGACTTATCCATATTTTTTATGGTACAGTTATGCACTTCAGGTACGATCATCATTCTAAAACCAAAAAACCGTGAAAAAATTATTTCAACAGCTCAATAAAGCTTTTGATAATAAGATCCGGCTGGGGGTGATGTCGGTGATATCGGTTAACAGAAGCGCAACTTTCAACGAGTTGAAGGAGCTTTTGGATTTAACCGATGGGAATCTGGCAAGTCATATCAAAAAATTGGAGGAGCTTAATTATATTTCTGTCCACAAAAGTTTCTTTGACAGAAAACCAAATACAACCTATGAAATTACAGAGGCGGGGAGAATTGCTTTTGACCTTCATTTAAAGGCATTGGAGGCAATTTTAAACAAGCAGTAATTTTTTTGATTTTTAACTTTGAAATACAAAGTACTTTTAATGAATAATAATTTAAAAAACATGGAAACAATTGATTCTATTCTTGAAAAAACAAAATCAGCAAACTGGCGGATCACAATTAAAGTGATGGTAATCGGGTTTTTAACGCTAATTCTTCTCATCCCAAAAGTGATGATAATTGAGTTAATCCGTGAACGCGAAACTACTGCAACCGAGGTGAAAAATGAAGTGATGCAACAGTGGTCGATGCTAAATACGGTGCGTGGACCAGTTTTAACAATTCCTTATATCGAAAGGGTTTTCGACAACAAGGAAAATGTTTACAGCGAGGAGATTAAACAAAGTCACTTTCTTCCAAAATCGTTAAAAGTTGATGGAGAGATTTTTCCTGAACAGCGGCACCGGAGTATTTACGATGTAATGGTTTATGAATCAAATGTGGCTATATCCGGATATTTCGTTGCGCCCGATTTTGAGGCTTTAAAAATAAATCCTGATTTGGTTTTGTGGGATAAAGCTGAACTTTCAATCGGGATTAATGATTTACGTGGAATCAGCGAGTTGGCCGAATTGAATTGGAACAGGCAAAAATTCACTTTTTCGCCGGGTATTGAAAATTCGGTTTTGGGAAAAGATGGAATTACGATAAAACTACCTGCCGATATTGCAAATAGTTTTCCCGGTGAGTTTTCATGCAGTTTCCGCTTAAAAGGAGCTGAATCATTGCAATTTGCACCACTTGGAGAAGTTACTGAAATTAAACTGAAATCGGCATGGAACGACCCCGGTTTTGTTGGCAATTTCCTTCCCGAAAATCAGCAAATCACTCAGGATGGATTTACAGCCGATTGGAAAGTTTTGCATTTTAACCGCAATTTTCCGCAAGCCTGGAAAGATGATTCTTATGCGGTAACCGGCAGTGATTTTGGTGTTAAGTTGGTAACCCTTGCCGACCATTATCAAAAAAATATGCGCAGTGCAAAATATGGTATTTTGGTTATTTTGTTCACTTTTATTTCTTTTTTCCTGAATGAAATCATTACAAAACAACGAATTCATCCATTTCAATACATTCTCGTCGGTTTTTCGATACTCATTTTTTACCTTTTGTTGCTTTCTGTTTCAGAGCAAATTGGTTTTAATTTGGGTTATTTCATTTCAGCGGCATCGGTACTTCTGATGGTTTTGCTATATTCCCGAACTTTCCTCAGTAAATGGTCCAATTCATTGATCCTGACTTCGATTCTTGCATTATCCTTCGGGTTTATTTTTGTTTTGCTACAGTTGGAATCGTTTGCTTTACTGGCTGGGAGCATCGGTCTATTTGTTGTATTGGCGATAATCATGTTCTTTACACGAAAAATTAATTGGTACAATATGTAGTTCTATTCGAGGAAATTGAACGCCGATGACACTGATTTTAAAGATTGACGCTGTTTAAATCTGTGCAAATCGGTTAAATCAGTGTTATCAGCGTTCTTAAACTCCGAACTCTAAACCCCAAGCTTTAAACTTTAAACCTGCAACTTCAAACTCTAAACTCTTTCCCTATATTTGTTCCCTCAAAAAAAACATTTATGCACGAAATACTTTTCTGGATTATTATTGGAATTATTGTTCTTGATTTTCTATTTGAAAAATACCTGGATTACCTGAATACTAAAACCATGAGTGACGTTTTACCCGATGAGGTAAAAGGCATTTACGACGAAGAAAAATATAAAAAACAACAGGCCTACCAACGCGAAAACAACAGGTTCGGGTTGATTTCCGGCAGTTTCAGCTTTGCTTTAACACTTGCCATGTTCCTGTTTTTTGGTTTTGCTTTTGTCGATTCACTGGCGTGGGGTATTACTGCAAATGCAATTGTTGCCGCCCTGTTTTTCTTTGGTTTGATAATGTTTGCTTCCGATATTTTGAGTATGCCTTTTTCGGTTTACGATACTTTTGTGATTGAAGAAAAATACGGTTTTAACAAAACAACACCCAAAATTTTTGTGTTCGATACAATAAAAGGCTGGTTAATTGGAGCATTGATTGGCGGTGGTTTGCTTGCAATTATTATCCTGATTTATCAAAAAACGCAAAACATGTTCTGGATTTATGCGTGGATTTTGATTTCAGCTTTCTCCATTTTTATGGCCATGTTTTATTCCAACCTCATTGTACCTCTTTTCAACAAACAAACACCCTTGGAAGAAGGCGAATTGCGCGATGCCATTCAAAAGTTTTCGGATAAAGTTGGTTTCAAACTCGACAATATTTTTGTCATCAACGGCTCGAAACGGTCGACAAAAGCAAACGCTTATTTTACTGGATTGGGTTCAAAAAAGCGGATTGTTTTGTATGACACATTAATAGATGAAATGGAAACCGATGAAATTGTTGCCGTTTTGGCGCACGAAATTGGTCATTACAAAAAGAAACATGTGATACAGGGTCTGGCAATTTCACTTTTGCAAACCGGAATTGTGCTGTTTATCTTTTCGCTATTGATAAACAACGAAAATCTTAGTCAGGCACTTGGAGTAGAAGTCCCAAATTTTCATATCGGATTGGTTGCTTTTGGCGTTTTATATACACCCGTTTCGTTTGTTCTGGGGATTTTTATGAACCTGCTTTCGCGTAAAAACGAATATCAGGCCGATGCTTTTGCTGCTCAGAACTTTAATTCCGAATCACTTGCCTCTGCACTCATAAAACTGTCGGTTAAAAATCTGAGCAATTTAACGCCCCACCCAAAATATGTTTTCTTTCATTATTCGCACCCAACTTTATTGCAGCGTCTTGAACATTTAAAATCCTTTGAAAACTAAATTCAGCAAGTCAAACTTTAAACTGATTTATGAAAGCAGAAATAATTACTATAGGCGACGAAATCCTTATCGGACAAATTATAGATACAAACTCGGCCTGGATTGCTGAACAGTTCAATTTATATGGTATTGAAATATACCAGATTACATCGGTTCACGATGACAACAATCACATTTTGGAAGCATTGAAAAAAGCCGAAGAAAAAGTTGATTTGGTAGTGCTGACAGGTGGTTTGGGGCCAACCAAGGATGATATTACAAAACATACACTTTGTGAATATTTCAGTACAAAATTGGTAGTTCACGAACCCACATTCGAGCATATCAAATCAAGGTTTACAAGACTGAAAATCGACATGAACAAACTAAACCGTGATCAGGCGCTTGTTCCCGAAAATTGCACGGTGTTGCCAAACAAAGCCGGCACTGCACCCGGAATGTGGTTCGAGCAAAACGACACAATTTTTGTATCGATGCCAGGTGTGCCATTTGAAATGAAATATTTGGTTGAAAACGAACTTTTACCGCGTTTGCTCAACAACGGAAAAACCAAAGCAATTTTTCACAAAACAGTTTTGACACAGGGTTTGCCAGAGTCGATGCTCGCCATGAAAATTGAGGATTGGGAAAATGCACTTCCGCAAAATATAAAATTGGCTTATTTGCCAAGTCCAATGGCAGTGCGATTACGTTTATCAGCTACCGGGAAATCAAAACCAGAACTTGAAACCCTTGTAGAAGGTGAAATTCAAAAACTCTTGCAAATTATTCCCGACAATATTTTTGGTTACAACAACGAAACCATGGCCGAAGTAATTGGTCGGATGCTTGTTTCAAAAAATAAAAAACTCGCAGTTGCCGAAAGCTGTACAGGCGGATATATTTCGCATTTAATAACTTCAGTTCCGGGCAGTTCAGCCTTTTTTTATGGTTCAATTACTGCCTATTCAAACCTGGTAAAAGAAAATGTTTTGGGTGTGAACGACAAAATTTTGGCTGAGTTTGGTGCAGTAAGTGAACAGGTTGCAAAAGAAATGGCAATTGGAGCAAGAAAAGTTTTTAATGCCGATTATGCAGTTGCCACAACCGGAATTGCCGGGCCAAGCGGCGGAACAGAAGAAAAACCTGTCGGAACAATTTGGATTGCCGTTGCCAGCGAAAAAAATGTAATAGCGATGAAATTTGTTTTTGGCGACAACAGGGAAAGGAATATTTCCCGCTCAAGTCAAACAGCTTTACAAATGTTGCGGAAGGAAATTTTGAAGGAGATTTAGATTGTCGCCAGATAAACATTTTCACTTTTTTAACGGATTTCAACCCCGGAATCACTTATTATTCGTTTAGTTTTACAAAAAATATTGCACATGAAGAAAGTAATTTTAATAATCATTATTGTACTTGTTGTAATTCTTGGAACGTTGATTTCAATACCATTTTTCTTTA
Source organism: Draconibacterium sp. (assembly GCA_041596165.1). Lineage (GTDB taxonomy): Bacteria > Bacteroidota > Bacteroidia > Bacteroidales > Prolixibacteraceae > Draconibacterium. The sequence goes on from JBFHJA010000031.1 coordinate 6,717, forward strand.
AACAATCAATTCTCGAAAAAACAAAAAATACAATCAACACGCAGTTAAATGTGGAAGTTGAGTTTGAAGAATTTAAACTTTCGTTGTTTAAAGATTTCCCGAAAGTTACAATTGAATTGCAAAATGTAAGTATTACAGGAAAAGGAGAATTTCATTCTGATACTTTGCTCGCCATTAAAAATACTCAGGCAAAAATGAATTTAATATCACTTTTTAAAAAATCGGAAAGGAGCATTGAAGAAATCAACCTGATTCAACCCAAACTAAATTTAATTGTGGGTAAAACCGGAAATGCAAACTGGGATGTAACAACTGAACCCGATTTAAAACCTCAGGTTTTTGTTGAAAAAACAGTGGAACAAGATGATGTTTTTGCTTTGCAACTTGATAAAATTGAAATTGAAAATGCTAAAGTTGTTTATAATGATCTTTCGATTAATATGTTACAGGTGTTCGATGGTGTAGCGCTAACATTAAACGGGAAAATGTATGGATCTTCGACTGAATTAAAAGGAGTGGGGAAAGTTGAGCGTTATACTGTTGATTATGACAGCGTTCGGTATATTTCGAATGTTTCATTGGAAACAAGCACCTTGCTAAATGTGGATTACGATAAAATGGATATCCGGATTATTGAAAACGAATTGCTTGTCAACCGTTTGCCAATGCAGGTTACAGGGTTGATACAAATGCCGTCGGACAGTATGTTTTTCGATTTGTCGCTGAAAACAAAAGATTCAAGTTTTGATAATTTTCTGGCTCTTGTTCCGCCAGGTTATGAAGATTATTTGAAAAAAGTAAAAACCAGTGGATCGGCAACAGTTTCGGGAACTATTAATGGTTTGTATTTCGATGAAAATTACCCTGCTTTCAATTTGAAAATTGATGTTGCAAACGGTAATTTAAAATATGTTGATTTGCCGGAGGAAATTAAAAATATAAAAGCCGATATTTCTATCGATAAGCCACAGGGAGATTTGGATTTAACAGAAGTTCGAATTAAAAATGCTCACTTGGAAATTAAAAACAACCCGGTTGATTTAACACTTTTGCTGAAAAACCTTGTTTCCGATCCGTATTTTGATGGAGTTTTTATCGGGAAAGTCAATTTCGATCAGTTAAAAGATGCGCTTCCACTTGATAGTGTGAACGTTTCGGGGACAATTGACGCCAACTTGTTTGCAAAGGGGAATTATTCATCTATCGAAAAAGAGGAGTATGATAAAATTAAGTCGGACGGAGTAGTTTTACTTGACAATTTTTTATATGATTCTCCTGATTTAACTCAACGGATTTTGATTCCCAGCGGAAAACTCGATTTTTCGCCACAAAATGTAAACCTCTCAGAGTTAAATATGAAAGTGGGGCAGAGCGACTTCAACTTGTCAGGGAAAGTTTATAATTACCTGAATTACATATTTAAAGACGGAACTTTGCAAGGGGATTTGAAATTGGGTTCCTCGTATGTAAACTTAAACGAAATTTTACGTTTGCAAAAAAAGAAAAGTACAGTGGCAGGAAATAAAGCCGGCATTGAAAAGAATGTTGAAACAGGTTCTGCGGTTACTGCTGCCCCTGCTGCAAATACCGAAAAACTTGCTTTTGATATTCCCAAAAATATTGATTTTACTTTTCGGTCAAATATCGACAAAGCCCTTTTCGACAAAGTTGTAATTTCTAATGCGTCGGGCTTAATATCAGCAAGAAATGGCAAACTCATTTTAAATGGTTTGAACATGAATATGCTTGACGGTGAGTTAAAATTGACAGGGTCATACGAGAATACAATTCAAAATCAACCATTTGTTGATTTGGGACTTGAAATTATTAAATTTGATATTCCTGTCGCTTACCAGTCTCTGTCGGGTTTTCAGAAAATGGTGCCGATTGCGGAACAAAGCGAAGGCAAACTCAGCACCACATTAAAAATGAAAGGCCAGTTAACTCCGTATTTTAAAATCATTCCGTCATCGATGGATGGCACTGGTTTTTTTACTACTGAAAACCTCCGGATTATCGAATCCCCAATTTTCAAACAATTGAAAGGCATTTTACTACCAGAGAAATTAAAAAATGTTGATATAGAAGATTTTAAAGCCAACTTTATTGTCGAAAACGGGAATATTGATTTAAAACCATTCAATACAAAAATTGCAGGACAGGAAACAACAGTTATTGGTACTTTAAGTGCTGAAAATCTGATTAATATGCGGATGGATTTTAAAGTGAACAGAAATGCTGTTGGAAATGATATTCAAAGTATTTTAAGTGTAATTCCCGGCAATGAAAAGATATCGGTATTACCTGCGGGCGTGGCGATTAGTGGTCCGGTTGGCGATCCAGAGGTTAAAGTTGATTTGTCGGAAACTCGTAAAACAGTTACCAGTGCTGCTAAAGAAGGAATCAATGATTCACTCAAAAAATTAGGGAAAGGCTTCCAGAAACTTTTAGAAAAATAATAGATAATTGTTTTAATGCAGAATTTATAATAGGTTTTAAACTTATTAAATGGTATTTTGCATTTCTAATTTTACAAGCAAACAGCATTTTCAGAACTTAATTTATTATGATTAATAAAGTTGTTGTAATTACAGGTGCTTCATCAGGAATTGGGAAAGCTTTGGCAGAAGAATATGCATCAAAAGGCTGGAATCTCGTTTTAGCTGCCCGACGTATTGATCGGTTGAAGGAAATAGAACTAAGGTTTAAAAACGTTGAGGTTTATCCGGTTAAAACAGATGTTACGGTTGAGTCAGATTGCAAAAACCTGATCGATTCGGCAATTGGAAAGTTTGGTAAAATTGATGTGTTAATTAATAATGCCGGCATTTCCATGCGAGCTTCTACCATCGATGTTGATATGGATGTGCTGCGAAAAGTAATGGATGTCAATTTTTGGGGTACTGTTTATTGTACAAAATATGCTTTGCCGCATTTGCTTGCTTCGAAAGGGTCGCTTGTGGGTGTTATGTCGGTTGGCGGTTATGTTGGACTGCCTGCACGTTCAGGTTATTCGGCTTCCAAATTTGCAATGCGGGGTTTCCTCGATTCGGTGCGTGTTGAGCATCGGCGTTCAGGTTTGCATGTGCTTGTTGCAGCACCAGGTTTTACTACTTCTGAAATTAGAAAATGGGCATTAAAAGCAGATGGGACACAACAGGGCGGCACTCCCCGCAATGAAAACAAAATGATGTCAGCCGAAGATTGTGCCTATTATATTTATAAAGCAGTTAAACGCCGTCGCCGCAAATTGATACTCACATTTTGGGAAGGAAAATTCACTGTGCTGATGGCAAAATTGTGGGCCGATTTGATTGACGGATTTATTTACCGAACGTTCGCCAAAGAACCCGACTCTCCTTTGAAATAGAAAATAAAAATCAATATTTTTACGATCAGTAAAACTTTTAAACTTTTTTTAATGGAAGAATTATCAGTAGGATCAAGGGTTGATCATCCGCGTTATGGCGAAGGGATTGTAAGCAAAAACAATTTAACGGCTTACGAGATTTTTTTTGAGCATGGAGGTAAAATTGAAATCACCAAAAGAAATACAGATTTGACTGTACTTTCAAAAAATGAAGATGCCCCCAAAAGTGGAATATCTGTCAAAGAGTTTGAAAAGGTAATGACTTATGTGCTGGATCAATACGCCTCGCTGAACGAAGTTGTTCCGCTCGGCGAAAAGTGGATGGGCGGAACAATGTCACTTCAACCGGCTAACCTGAGTTTACAACCCAAAGAAATCCCAATAGAAACCTTTTTTCATAAAATTGTGATGCTGCGCGACAGGTTGCGTGTTTTGGAACAAAACATAAACAGTCACAGTGTTTTAACCGATGAGGAAAAAGTAGATTTACAACAATATATTACAAGGATTTATGGGTCGTTAACGACTTTCAATATATTATTTTCAGAAAAGGAACACTATTTTGTGGGGGCAAAAACTAAATAAATTTAATCATGAAAAAATACAATTTGATTGTGGCATTACTTTTTATTGCGGTTGGGATTTCAGCCCAGGATAAAACACTGAAAGTTTGGCCTAACGGCGCACCAAATGATAACGGGATGAAAGAACCCGAGGAAAAATATGATGGCGTTCGGGTTCGCAATGTTTCAGAAGCTGAAATGTACGTTTACCTGCCTGAAAAAGAAAAAAACACAGGTGCAGCCGTAGTAATATGTCCAGGTGGTGGTTATATGATTGAAGCCATGGACCATGAAGGTTTTGACATGGCAAAATGGTTGCAGTCAAAAGGAATTGCCGGAATCGTTTTGAAATACAGACTTCCTTATGGACACCATGAAATTCCATCGGGCGATGCACGCCAAACGATGCGTATTGTGCGGATGAATGCAAAGGAGTGGGGGATTGACCCGGATAAAATTGGGATAGCGGGTTCATCGGCAGGCGGCCATTTGGCGTCAACCGTTGGAACACGATTCGATATGGGTAACTATCAAAGCAACAACCCGTTAGAAAGGATGAGTTGCCGACCTGATTTTATGTTGTTGTTGTACCCTGTTATTAGTTTCAATGAATCAATTGGCCACATGGGATCGCGCAAAAACCTTATTGGCGAAGGAAACGACTGGAAACTTGCAAAACAATATTCAAACGAATTGAATGTAACAAAAGAAACTCCACAAACCTTTTTGATTTTGGCGGATGACGATATTTCGGTTCCCCCTCAAAATTCGGTAGAATTTTATCTGGCACTCAAAAAATTTGATATACCTGCTGAAATGCATATTTTTCAGGAAGGTGGGCACGGTTTTGGGATGACAAAGAAGAATCTGCCCGTTGATCAATGGCCTGATTTGTTTTACAACTGGCTGAAAGCTCAAAAAATTGTCAAATAAATGCAGAAAAGCCACCCTCTTGAAGTGCTAAAATTTTGTCCTAAATGTGGTTCTCCAAGGTTTCAAGTTTCAGGCGAAAGGTCGTTAAAATGTGGAGATTGTGGATTTCATTATTACATAAATGCTTCGGCAGCAGTGGCTGCGCTTGTTACCGATGGGAACGGCCGGATAATGTTGGTAACGCGTGGAATTGAACCCAATTATGGGAAACTCGATTTACCCGGAGGTTTTGTCGATCACAGTGAAACTGTGGAAGATGCAATTAAAAGGGAGCTTTTCGAAGAACTTGGGATGAAAACAAAATCACTCAAATACCTGAGTTCCGGACCAAACGAATATATTTTTTCCGGTTATTCTGTTTTTACTGTTGACATGGCTTTTAAAGTGATTCCGGAAACAATTGAGAATTTGAAACCGATGGACGACATTCTCGATTACCGGTTTTATGCTGAAAATGAATTTGATTATGATGACATTCCGGCACCTTCAATCAAACAATTTGTAATTGATTTTTTCGAAAATGAACATTCAAAATAGGATTACTGCTCTTCGGGCAGAAATGAAAACTTTGGGTTTAGACGCCCTGTACATCTCAGGGACCGATCCACATGCAAGTGAATATTTACCTGATAGATGGCAAACCCGATCGTTTATTTCAGGTTTTACAGGTTCGTTTGGCAGCGTTGTTATTACGGCAAACGAGGCAGGGTTGTGGACAGATACAAGGTATTTTATTCAGGCTGAAGAGCAGTTGAAAGGAAGTGGGATTGAAATGCACAAACTTCGCGTGCCAGATGCCGTTTCGCCTGAAATTTGGCTGGCTGGTAAATTGGTTTCAGAAAATACTGTTGGCATTGATATGCAAACTATTTCTGTTGCCGGATTCAGAATTCTAAATAAAACATTGGCTAAAAAGGGTGTTAAACTGATAGCTGCCCATGATTTGTTTGAAATTATCTGGAAAGATCGACCTCAATTTCCCGAAAATGAAATATTTGATTTTGAACTTGCTTTTGCCGGAATTTCACGAAAAGAAAAACAAAATCATATAGCTGATAAACTCAATCAAATTCAAGCCGATTATCATCTTGTTACAATGCTCGATGAATTGGCGTGGCAGTTTAATTTACGCGGTTCTGATATCAACTACAATCCTGTTTTTATGGGTTTTGGGTTGGTTGGGAAAAATGAAAACTTTTTGTTCGTTAACAAATCAAAGATTCCTGACGGGGTATTTAAATTGCTTGAGAGTGAAGGTGTTTGCGTAAAGGATTACGACACTTTCTATTCGTTTCTCTCTAAAATTGAAGATAAAAAAATAGTTGTCGATCCACTGACTGCAAATTTCCATGCTTATAATTCATTGCTAAAACACAACAAAATAATTGAAGAAACTTCATTGGTTTCACAGGTAAAAGCAAGAAAAAACAGTATCGAACTGAATGGATTTCGGGAGGCTATGTTGAAAGATGGAATTGCCCTAATGGAATTTCATTTTTGGCTGAAATCGAATGTGGGCAAAACTAAAGTAACGGAATACGAAATTGGACGTAAACTTGCCGAATTCCGTTCAAAACAAAGCAATTTCAAGGGCGAAAGTTTTCCTCCGATTGTGGGTTATAAAAGTCATGGAGCCATTGTGCATTTAAGTGTTGGGCCTGAAGATGCACTGGAAGTGAATCCGGAAGGGATTTTATTATTTGATTCGGGGGGGCAGTATTTGGAAGGGACTACTGATATTACCCGAACTGTTGCACTTGGCGAAGTTTCGGAACAACAGAAAAAGGATTTTACTTTGGTTTTAAAAGGCATGATTTCGCTCAGTTTAGCTGAATTCCCATTAGGAACAAAAGGTTGTCATATCGATATTTTGGCACGCCAGCCACTTTGGGAAAACGGGTTGAATTATGGTCACGGAACCGGTCATGGTGTTGGGCATTTTCTGAATGTGCATGAAGGGCCAATGTCGATTCGCCAGGAGTACAATGAACACCGGATTGAGCCGGGAATGGTTTTGTCAAACGAACCCGCCTTTTATCGGGAAGGCGAATACGGGATCCGAACCGAAAATATGATGGTTTGTGTTGAAAAAGAGAAGACTCAATTTGGGCAATTTCTTTGTTTTGAAAATTTAACTATTTGCCCGATTGATACAACTTTAATTATTCCCGAACTTTTATTGGAAAAGGAAAAAAGCTGGTTGAATGACTACCACCAAAAGGTAAATGATTTGTTGAAACCATTGCTTAAGAAGGAATTGCATGGGTTTTTGGATGAGCTGACACAAAAGCTTTGAATTATGTGCAAGGAAGAGTAAAAAAGAATTTGCTTCCAATCTCCTTTTGGGTTTCGAGCCATATTTGGCCACCATTTTTTTCAACAAAATCTTTGCTGATAATAAGTCCCAATCCTTTGAATGCACTTGCATTGCCATTCAGTTTTTTTCGGTTGCCGTACTTGAAAAGTTCCAAAATGTGTGGTTTGTCAATTCCTGTACCGTTATCTTCAATACAGAAAGTACAGAAATCTACTCCTTCCGAAGCAGAAATATTAATTTTTCCTCCGGGCTGAATGTATTGAACGGCATTGGAAATCAGATTTCTAAATACAGTAGCAATCATATTTCTGTCGGTTTTTATTTCAAGACTGGCATTTATTTTATTTTCAATTTTTAACTTTTTGACAAAGGCATTATTTTTTGTTGTTTGTAGTGTTGAATTGACTAGATTGCAAATATTCACTTCCTGAACGCACACTTCAAGTTTCTCTTTTTGCAGTTTCGACCAGTCAAGAAGGGTAACAAGCAATTTATAGGTTTCATCGGAAGTTTTATGTAAATCGCCAATTAAATCAAGCTTGGTTTCGTCGGTAAGGTTTTCCCATTCGTTTAAAAGAATTTCAGAAATACCAAGTAAGGAAAAAAACGGACCTTTTAAGTCATGGGCAATAATCGACATAAAACTGTCTTTTGCCATGTTGGCATCCATTAGGTGATGGATGCGTTCTTCCAGTTTATCCGATTCTTTTTCGGTTGAATTCAATATTTGTGCTTCAGAATCTACGGTGTCGGGAAATTTTGTTGTTGATTTTGATGCATTATCAAGTGCAGCTTTAAATTGATTGGAATCCCAATCGTAATCTAAAAAATACAAATTGCCTGTGTTTATACTTAATTGTTTAATTTGGGACTGCTGTATTTTATCTGCAATAATCAGTATTCCAACTGAGCGAAAGTAACTGTTGATTTTATTAATATTCTGAATTGTATCTAAGCTAAATTTATCTATGTCTATTACGAACAAATGCCATGTATTATGTTGGTCTTTGCTTTTTTCAAGCCAGTCAATAAGTGCAAATTCTTCATTGAAAAAGGATTGGTTAACAATTGAGCCATAGTATTTGTGCAATTCACAAATAATACAACTTAGGTTTTTGCTGCTACTTGAATAGCAGGCTATTACGGGTTTGTTCATTTGGGTATGATTTCCGGTTTTATTACAAAATTAGAACTTTTTTTGAAATACCAAAAAGCAAATTTTTAATGAACATATTTTTGTTTTTCCCTTGACGGAGTAAAAAGTAGAAGTGCGTTAATAACATAGGTTATTAATATAATACAGCTGCCGGCAAAATCATGGTAAAAATCGTGTATTATTTTGCCTGTCAAAGCAAAAATACCACCAACAATTATGGCTGTTACAACCCTGTTTTTATTTACATTTAAATTCAGTAATCCGGCTAAAGTAGGCACAACGAAAGCTCCAGAGAAAAAAGTCAGTGCAAATAACAATGTTTGTATTATGGAAGTTATATAAAGTGCAATAAAAATGCTTAAAATGCCGATTGTGATTATAAAGTAGTGAGTGTATTTCAAGGCCTTGTTTTCATTTAAGTTGCCTGTGGATAATTCACTCAAAATCATCGATGAAGTAAGAAGCGTTGTGTCAGCTGATGACATTACGGCAGATAACAATGCGGCAATAAAAAGTCCGTATGCCCAGCCAGGAAGCAGATGCCCGGCAAAACTAACGATTCCTTCATGTGCATTATTCACCGAAAAAATACCCAGCCAGGTTAATGCAAACGAAACAGGGATGAGAATAATTGCAACAAGGAGAATACTTCTTGAAGCGGTTTTTTCATTTTTTGCACAAAAAACGCGCGAATAAATATCGGGACCAACAACAAATGTTACGGAATAGGTCAGTATTAAAATCACCAGGTCTAAAAAAGAAAATGATTCATTAAAAAGTGAGCTGGGTTTTAAACTGTCGAAGGGGTGGATATTACTTGTGCCGATTGAAAAAATCAACAAAACAATAAGCCCTACAACAATTATTACCGACTGGATTGTGTCGGTTTTGAGGATGCTGATTTGTCCACCAGCAACTGTGTAAATCACAAAAACTAAACCGGCAGCAATTGCAGCTTCGTTATACCCGATAAAGCCTAATCCACTTAAAATTTTAGCTGCTGCTATAATTTGCGCCGCAACTATTCCAATCCATGCAACCGGAATGATCAACGATGATATGAGTTCTGCCTTTTTACCATAAAATTTTCCCAGCAATTCAGGTAAAGTGTAGTTACCATGGCGGCTTACATATTTCGAAAGGGGCACAAGAATTAATAAACCAAGCGAAGCGCTGCATAAAAACCAAAGCGCTGCCCAACCTATTTTCTGGCTTAATTCAATGGTCCCCAAAATTGCTGATCCTCCGAGTATTGTAGCAAGCAAACTTCCTGAAACAGGTATTAATCCTGCCTTTTTACCCGAAACATAGTAATCTGCCGGCGTTTTAATTTTGAAGTAAGAGAAAAACCCTACTGCCAAAACTAAAAGAAAATAAACTGCTATAATGATTTTAACCTGCATAATCAGAGGACAAATATGGGAAATTCTGTTTCAAAACCGTACTTTCGTTTATCAGCGTATTAAAATCTTAACGACAGCCTGTTGAAACCGATATTTCTGTCTGTAAATTTATGCTTTATGACACTTAAACTAAAAATAGTATTTTCCTTTTTCTTGATTTTTGCTTGCATCGTTTCATGTAAAAAATCAGGGCAATTGCCAAATATTGTGCTGATTATGGCTGATGATATGGGTTTTGAATGTTTAAGTTGTAATGGTAGTACAGCATATAAAACTCCAAATTTAGACCGATTGGCAGCTGATGGAATTAGTTTTGAACATTGTTATTCTCAGCCACTTTGCACGCCCTCGAGGGTAAAAATAATGACAGGACAATTTAATTACCGCAATTATGAGGATTTTGGATATCTGAATCCGAACCAAAAAACATTTGGAAATTTGTTAAAGGAAGCAGGTTATTCAACTTGCATAGCGGGAAAATGGCAGTTAAACGGGTTGAACAGAAATAATCCTGATAATCAGGATGTGAACCGTCCCTTTCATTTTGGGTTCGATGAGTATTGTTTATGGCAATTGCACCACCAGCGAAAAGATGGCGAGCGATATGCTGATCCGCTAATTACCCAAAATGGCTTAGATTTACCAAGGAATCCTGATTTATATGGACCTCAGATTTTTGCTGATTTCATTTCCGATTTTATTGACAGAAAAGCTGGTCAACCCTTTTTTGTTTATTATCCAATGGTTTTGGTACACGATCCGTTTGTGCCAACTCCCGATTCTCCTGAGTGGATGGATACTTCGCGCAGATACGAAAACGACACCACTTATTTTGCTGATATGGTGGCATATACCGATAAAATTATTGGTCAGTTAGAAAGAAAATTGAAAGAAAAAGGAGTTTGGGAAAACACACTGTTTATTTTTACTGGCGATAACGGAACAAATGTTTCTGTAGTTTCTGCCACTAAATATGCAAAAGTAAAAGGAGGTAAAGGTTCGTCGAAAAA
>JBFHJA010000032.1:0-17254 GCA_041596165.1 Draconibacterium sp.
CACATAAAAGGGGAATCATAATCTCTTTTCGAATGATGATTGAAAACACGGCTAAAATGCCGCCCAAGGCTAAACTCCCTGTGTCGCCCATGAAAACCTGAGCAGGGTAGGAGTTGTACCATAAAAACCCAACGGTTGCACCAATAAAAGCTGCCACGAATACGGTTAGTTCACCAATGTTGGGTATATACATGATATTCAGATAATCTGCATAAATAATATTGCCACTTACATACGCGAGAACCCCCAAGGTCGCACCACTGATTGCTGAAGTTCCTGTTGCAAGCCCGTCCAATCCGTCGGTTAAATTTGCTGCATTAGATACTGCTGTGATTATCAAAATAATAGCAAGTGCATAAACAATCCATTTTAACCAGGCTGATGCTTCGCCTGCAAAAGCTACCAACCACTCATAATTAAATTCGTTTTGCTTAACAAATGGGATTGTAGTAACTGTTGATTTTACATCTTCGGTAACAAACTGAACTGTTTGTTCACCGGTTACCGGATCGACTAAAATTTCCTGTAAATTTTGACCGTTTTCGTCTTTTACATGTTCACGAACTTTCACGTCGTTGCTGACAAAGAGTGTAAGTGCAACTATAAGTCCGAGGGTTACCTGGCCTAATATTTTAAACTTTCCGGCAAGCCCCTTTTTGTTTTTCAGGAAAACTTTTATGTAATCGTCGATAAAACCAATAAAACCCAACAAAACGGTAGTAATCAGCATCAATATCACATAAATGTTGTTAAGCTGTGCAAAAAGGATGGTTGGTATAATGATTGAAGCAAGAATAATTAGCCCACCCATAGTTGGCGTACCTTTTTTTTGCATCTGGCCTTCAAGGCCCAAATCACGGACAACTTCGCCAATCTGCTTTTGTTGTAGAATCCGAATGATTTTTTTACCAAAAACTGTGGCAATAAAAAGTGAAGTAATAATTGCCGCCGCTGCCCTGAAAGTAATACCAGGAATCATCCCGATACCCGGTATGTCGTATCCAGCCAATAAGTTATATAACCAATATATCATAATTTCAGTTTTTAGTTATTGATGCCAAAGCAATTTTCAATTTCTTCTTTATCATCAAAATGGTGTTTTACTCCATTTATTTCCTGGTAGTTTTCGTGGCCTTTCCCGGCAATCAGAATTATGTCGCCGGGTTGCGCCAACATTGCAGCAGTTTTTATAGCATCCCTTCTGCTCTCGATTGAAACCACTTTGTTTCTGAATTTCACGTCAACACCTGCCTCCATATCTTTTATGATTTGAGAAGGATTTTCAGTACGTGGATTATCGGAGGTGAGAATAACTCTATCGCTTGCCAAAGCTGCTTCATGTGCCATTTCAGGTCGTTTTGTTTTATCGCGGTCACCACCGGCACCAACTACGGTAATTACTTTTTCGTTGTTGGAGCGTATTTCCGAAATTGCGTCAAGTACGTTTTTTAGTGCATCGGGAGTGTGCGCGTAATCAATAATTGCAAGTATTCCATCGAGGCTGCGTACAGTTTCAAACCTGCCCTGAACAGGCTGCAAATCGCTGATGAGAGTTAAAATTTCCTCTTTATTTTGACCAAGTTGAATTGCGGTTGTATAAACAGCCAATAAATTTGAGGCGTTGAATTTTCCCACAAACCGTGTCCAGGTTTCACTGCCATCAATATTCAGCAACATTCCATCAAAATGATTTTCGATTACCTTGCAACGAAAATCAGCCATTGAACGTGTTGAAAATGTTATTTTTTTGGCTGCAGTATTCTGCAGCATAACTTGCCCGTTTTTGTCGTCAACGTTTGTTATTGCAAAAGCATCGGCTGACAGACCGTCGAAGAATGCTTTTTTGGCTTTTATGTATTCAGCAAAAGTTTTGTGATAATCGAGATGATCGTGTGTGATATTTGTAAAAATGCCACCGGCAAAATTAATTCCGGCAATCCTTTTTTGATGAACCGCGTGAGAACTTACTTCCATAAAACAATATTCGCAACCAGCATCCACCATTTCGGCAAGCAATTGCTGAATTTTTAATGCATTTGGCGTTGTATGCGATGCAGTTTCTTCTTTTTCGTTAATTCGATAAGAAATTGTTGAAAGCAAACCTGTTTTATAGCCCAGACGCAAAAACATTTTGTAGAGCAAGGTGGCAATACTTGTTTTTCCGTTAGTTCCGGTAACACCAACAATTTTTAATTTCGAAGAAGGAAAACCATAAAATGATGATGCAAGTTTGCCCAAAATCTCATTTGAATCGGCAACTTTTATATAAGTAACATTTTTAGCAATTTCAGCAGGAAGAGTTTCGCAAACTATTGTTGTTGCGCCATTCTGAATTGCTTTGTCAATAAATTTATGCCCGTCAGCTATTACACCCAGCTGCGCCACAAATACAAAACCGGGCTTTACCAGCCTTGAATCGAATTCAATTCCATCAACAATTTTTTCGGTGGAACCGATTAGTTGTAAATAATTTATATGGTTTAGTATTTCGCTAAGTTTCATATTAACCAAGTGTAAGTAGTACAGTTTGTCCTTTTTGATATTTTCTTCCCGGTGTCAACGATTGTTTTTTAACTTTCCCAATTCCACTGATGCGCACTTGCAAACCAGCTTTTTCCATTAAATAAACGGCACTGCTTGCACCCATTCCCTGCACGTTTGGTACCAGACCTTCTTTAATTTGGCTGTCAGTGAGCATGACAACATCGTCTTTAACTTCCACATTTGCCCATTGCGAATCGGGATTTCCCTTAACATGTTTTATCCTTAATTCGCTTATTACTTCGTTCAAATCATCTGATTGACCTTTTTTAATTTCTGGGAAAACGATCTTTTCATCTTTGTCATCATCTTCTTCCTGATCTTCAATCAAACCCTGGAAAGCATAGGTTTTTTCGGCAATTTCTTTAAAAACAGGACCTGCAACCGAGCCACCATAATATCCGCCCCGTGGATTATTAAAGGTTACGATGATTGAATATTTGGGATCATCAGCAGGAAAATAACCCACAAAAGATGCAAGGTACATTCCGGCACTATAACCTTCGCTGCTTGTTGCCACGCGCGCAGTACCAGTTTTTCCGGCAATTTTAAAATATTTGCTTTGTAAATCTTTACCTGTTCCATCAATACAAACACCTTCGAGCATAGCTTTTGCTTTCCCTATTGTTTCCCGTGATGCTATCATTGGGTTTGTAACCTCGGTTTTAAACTTTTTTACAAGTGCGCCATTTTCCCTGATTTCCTTTACCATGTGCGGTTTGACCATTTTTCCGTTGTTAGCTACAGCGTTGTAGAAGTTCAGGATTTGAATCGGGGTCATTTTTGTTTCGTAACCGTAAGACATACCGGCCAGCGTGGTTCCCCACCAATCGGCATCGCCCGGATATTTGAAAAAGGGATGACCTTCGCCACTAATGTCTAGTCCGAGTGGTTTATTGATTCCGAAACTGTAAACCCTGTCAACATATTTTTTTGGATTTTTTTCGTAGTACTGCGTAATTATTTTTGCCACACCAATATTTGAAGATTTCTCAAATATCTGTTTCACAGTTATCGGACCATTGCCATGTGTGTCCGAAATTCTTCTGCCACCTTTTTGCCACGAACCGTTTCCTGTATCGAAAACATTGCTTGTATCCACAACTCCGTCTTCCAAAGCCACCATCAGCGAAACAAGTTTAAAAGTTGAACCGGGTTCATAACAACCTCGTGGCCCGAGTGCGTAATTATCGGTTTCGAAATAGTCGCCGTTTTGTTTTCCGAGGTTTGCAATGGCTTTTATTTCTCCAGTTTTTACTTCCATTACAATTGCAGTCGCCCAATCGGCGTTGGAGTTTTGCAGTTGTTTATATAAAGCACTTTCGGTAATATCCTGCATTTTTACGTTCAGGGTTGTGATAATATCCATGCCATCTTCCGGCTCAATTTCGATACGTGTAACCCAGCGGCCCGAAAGGTTTTGTTTGTAACTGATTCCGTCAGAGCCTTTTAGGTAGGGTTCAAAAGAACCTTCCAGTCCGGTATAACCGATTGCCCCATGAACTCCGCCGAAAGCGCCTTTATTTAAGCCTCCGAGTGTTCTTAAAGCCAACATTCCCAGGGGATTGACCCTCCGGTTTTCCTGTTCTATAATTAATCCGCCACCATAACGACCACGGCGTAGAATTGGAAATTTTTTTATTACCTGAAGTTCGGTGTAATCAATTTTTCGTGGTGTGAGCATGAACCCGCGGTTACGCCGTTTGTATGCGTCATTCAGTCTGCGGTTATATTCGCCATGAGATGCATTGCCAAAAAAGCGGGAAAGATAGTATGCCAGCGAGTCACTCTCGCTGTTATACACTTTACGCACACCTTCCGAAGCCAGGTCAATTCTTATATAATAACCTGGAACCGAAGTTGCCAGCACACTGCCATCATCGGCACAAATATTTCCCCGGTCTGGATTTACAATAATAGTATTGTCGCTTAAATTTTGCTGTATTTTTTCCCAACGGTCGTTTTTGATCTTCTGAACGGAGACCATTTTAACTATAACAACTACGGCAAACACCAGTAGTATAAAGTAGATAAAGGTTATACGCGTTAATATTACTTTGCGAATTTCCACGACAGTTTATTTTTTTTTACAACTAATTTTTGCGGAGGCCTCGATGCTTCCTGTAAATCTATATTTGCGTTTTCAACTTTTCTTACAATTTCTGAAGGACGGCTTGAATTCATTAGTTTTGCCGAAAGTGTAATCGATTCAGATCGAAGTTCGTCCAAGGTTTCTTGAAGCACTTCTACTTTTCTGATAGTGCGTTCCGACCAATTTCGGTTGGTAATTAATAAAACGGCCAGGAATGCAAGAAATATCAGAAATGGAATCTGCTTAATTACCCGGTCATCCGTTAAAATCGTTCCTCCAATTAACGATTTCATGCCCGGTCTCTTGCTATTTTTAACTTTCCCTGCCATATCAGTTTTTTTCAGCAATTCTCAATTTTGCGCTTCTCGAACGATTATTTGATTTCAGCTCTTCATCGCCCGGTGTTATTACTTTTCTGTTTATAATTGTAAATGGCGAAGAGATATTTCCGTAAAAATCCTTTTCAACTTTTCCTACAAAATTCCCTGTTTTCATAAAATTTTTACAAAGCCTGTCTTCCAGGCTGTGGTAGGTAATTATTACCAAACGTCCTCCTGGTTTTAGCAATTCCAACGATGCTTGCAGGAATTCCTGGAGTGCATCCATTTCATCGTTTACCTCAATTCGAAGCGCCTGAAAAACCTGTGCCAAATACTTGTTTTCGATGGCGCGGGGAGTACATTCAGCCACAACCTCTCTTAATTGAGTGGTTGTTTTAATGTTCGTTTCATTCCTTTTTTTACAGATAACCGAAGCGAGGTGGCGGGAGTTTTTTATTTCGCCAAACATCCTGAAAATCTGCTCCAATTGTTCTTCTGGATATTCGTTAATGATTTTTGCTGCATCAGTTTTTGCATCCTGATTCATGCGCATGTCTAAATTTCCTTCGAACCTGAAAGAGAAACCTCGATCCGGAACGTCGAAATCATGCGAAGAAACGCCTAAGTCAGCAAAAATGGCATCTACTTGTTCAACTTCGTAATAATTCAGAAAGTTCCGTATGTATCTGAAGTTATGGCGGATAAAATATAGGCGTTTGTCTTTCAAAACGTTCGCAGCAGCATCTTCGTCCTGGTCAAATGCAAATAACCTCCCGCTTGTTAATTGGTCAATAATAATTTTAGAGTGGCCTCCACCGCCGTAAGTTGCATCTACAACATCGGCATCAGGAAATAGATTCAACCCATGAATACTCTCCTGTGCCAAAACTGGTATGTGATAAGCTTGTTCCATTTGGGTTATACTTTTTTCTGCCTTTTTTCTTTTAACTTTTGCAGGAATTCTGCCTTGCTCATATCCTTTTTGCCTGTTTTACTGGCCGATAATAAGCGGATCGATTCGCCCATGCCGATAAATTCGGCGCCTTTTTCAAGGTTTGCGTATCCAAGATAAGCGTCAGGGATATTGATTCTGCCGTTTGGCGCCATTGAAACCTTTGTAAAGTTCTGATAGAAAAACTGTAACAATGCGTCATCGTCTTCATCAAAAGGGTCGAGTGTACTCTTGAAATCTTCAACTCTTTTTCTCCAAAATTTCTCAGGATGAATATCGAGGCAGTCCCGGTGCAGGTTTTTTTCCACAACCAACGGCTCTGTTGCAAGGTCGCCCAGCTCCTTTTTAAAGGAAGCGGGAAGCACGATCCTGCCTTTGTCGTCAATAGTTGCGCTATATGTTCCTGCGAATTCAATCATGAAACTAAATTTCTGCTTTTTTTGTAGTGTAAAAGTATGAATTTATTCCAAAAGATGACAAATTATTCCATTCTATTCCACTTGCAGTTAAAACTTTAGAGTTGGATTATTGTTGAAAACCTGTTGAAATATTGTTGAAAAGTTGGACTGAATAGAATTTCAATTGATTTAATGGGCTGATATATAGTGTTATCGGAAATCGGATGATTTAATCAACAATAGTTAATAACTACTGATTTCACGCTAAAACTCAATTAAAAAAAATATGAATTTTTCAATAAGCATGTCTTTTATTGCAGACAAAACCTGTAATCCCTTGAATTTGAGAATTAAATGTCAGTATTTGATTTATGGTGATTTTTTACTTAATTGCTGTCAAAATCAAAAGTGTGGAAGAAGATAATTCAAATTCATTTAAACCCGTAAATGTCAAACAGTTATTTCATGATAAGAATCCGGCAATGGCGAAAGTTATACCGAAATTTGTTTTTAGCTATATCAGCAGGATATTGCACCTTGATTTTTTTAATGATTTTATGAGACGAAATGGTCATTTGAAGGGAATACCATTTGTAAATCAGGCGATTGAAGAGTTTAATGTTACCGAACAGATAAATGGATTTGAAAATATCCCTGAATCGGGCCGTTATATATTTGCAAGCAACCACCCGCTTGGAGGTTTTGATGCTTTTCTGTTAATGAAATGCGTTGATCAACGATTGGGGAAATTGAAATTTCTAACAAATGATATTTTACTTGGAATCCCAAGCTTGCGCCCCATGTTTATTCCCATTAACAAACACGGTGGCAACACACGCGAAGCAGCAGTTTTATTAAATAATACATACAATTCTGATGAACAAATCCTGATTTTTCCTTCGGGCCTGGCCTCCCGAAAAATAAAAGGAAAAATAGTTGATTTGGAATGGAAAAAGCATTTTATCGCCAAGGCAGTACAGCATCAGCGAGATATAGTCCCGGTTTTTATTGGTGGTCGAAACTCAAACCGATTTTACCGATTGGCTAACATCAGGAAGTTATTGCACATTAAATGGAACATTGAAATGTTCTTTTTGCCCGATGAATTGATGAAACACAGAAACACCGAAGTACCGATATATTTTGGCAAACCAATTCCATATCAAACTTTTGACAAATCAAAAACGCAACAGGAATGGGCGGATTGGGTAAAAGAACAGGTTTATCACTTGTCGACCTATGTAAACAATATGAATTAAAGTGAGCATAATAACCTTCAGAAACAGGAATTTTTCTAATTTTGCATTCTATTTTTCAAAAAAAAAGAGATCGTAAATGAAAAACATAGTTGAGCCTCTACCGAGGGAAATGATTTACGCCGAACTTACCCCCGAAAAATTACTCAGAAAGACAAACAAAGGTGGAAACGAAATATATGTGATAACTTATCAGGATTCTCCTGCTGTTATGCATGAAATTGGGAGACTGCGCGAAATCACTTTTCGCGATGCAGGTGGTGGAACAGGCGAAGAAACTGACATTGATATTTATGATACAGCAGTTTCCCCGTTTAAACAGCTGATAGTTTGGGATCCTGATGCAAAGGAAATACTTGGTGGTTACCGATATATCCTTTGTGCAGAAGCACCTCGTGATGAAAATGGGCATGTGATTTTGGCGACTTCGCATCTTTTTAATTTTTCGCAAAAGTTCATTGATGAGTATTTGCCATACTGCCTTGAATTAGGCAGATCCTTTGTTCAGCCCGCATACCAGTCGAGCAAAGCTGGGGCAAAAGCACTTTTTGCACTCGATAATCTTTGGGACGGATTGGGGGCTTTAACTGTCGACCACCCCGAAATCAAATACTTTTTCGGGAAAGTTACCATGTACACGCACTTCCATAACGAGGCAAGGAACTTGATACAATATTTTTTCCTAAAATATTTCAGAGACAAAGAAAATCTTGTTTATCCGATAAAAGCTGTTGAATTTGACATGGATATGGATGCCCTGGAAAAAATATTTAATGGCGAAAACTATAAGGAAGACTATAAAATTCTGCTGCAAAATGTAAGACAATATGGTGAAAATGTACCACCGTTGATCAACGCGTACATGAACCTTTCTCCTTCGATGAAAACCTTTGGCACGTCAAAGAATCTGGAGTTTGGGGAAGTGCTTGAAACGGGTATAATAGTTACCATTGAAGATATTTATAGTTTCAAGGTTGATAGGCATATTGAAACCTACATCAAGGACAAGGAAAATGACCAATGGCCTGAACCCAAATAAGACAGCATGGATTTTTATTCAAATTTCCCAAAAATCCTTGTAGCGGTTGATGCTATCATTTTCGGGTTTAATGAAAATGAATTCGATTTAAAACTTTTATTGCTTAAAAGAAATTTCGAACCGGAAAAAGGGAAATGGTCTTTAATGGGTGGATTTGTAGCGCCCGATGAAAGTCTGGATCAATCTGCAGAAAACATTGTTTCCCGATTAACAGGGTTGGACAATGTTTACATGGAACAGCTTTTTGCCTTTGGTGATATCGGCCGCGATGCAGGAGGCAGGATTATTTCTGTAGCTTATTTCTCTCTTTTAAAAATCAATGACCACGACAGCGAATTGGTTAAAAAACATGGTGCATCATGGATTTCTGTAAACGAATTACCCAATTTAATTTTCGATCATCAGGAAATGGTTGAAAAAGCATTGCGAAAACTTCGGATCAGGGCGCGCACACAACCAATTGGTTTTGAGTTATTACCGAAGAAATTTACCATTCCACAGTTGCAGCGATTGTATGAAGCAATTTACCATATGCCATTTGATAAACGGAACTTCAGAAGAAAATTACTTGCGATGGGTTTGCTCGAAAAACTGGATGAGAAAGAGAAATTAACTTCCAAAAAAGGGGCGTTTTATTATCAGTTTAACAAATTAAAATATGAAGAGTTACTTGATCGGGGCTTTCATTTTGATTTGTAGGAAACCCTTTTGCAGATCTAATTGAGGGGCAATATTTTTCCTGTTTTAAAAATGAATACATTCTATTCATGCAACTTCAAAGAAAAATATCCAATGAAAAATAAGGTATAAGAAATCAGAAATTATTTCTAATCATTTTTATTTTTCTTATTTTTTTACGGTGTTTCCAATTGGGTAAATACCCCGATATTTTAGTACGCCCGTTGATCTTTGCCTTCAACAAAATTTATAAACGAACTGTTTACAACCCTATTTCCGCCCGGCGTTGGGTAATTTCCTGTAAAGTACCAGTCGCCCAAATCATTTGGACAAGCTTTGTGGAGGTTCTCAATCGTTTGATATACAATTTCGACCTCAGCTTTACAATCATCAGGTTTTAATAATTCAGCAATTTTTGCAGAGATTTGTTCGGGAGTAAACGGGCGGTAAATCTCACGAACATAGTTTACCATTTCTTCTTTTGGTAAATTCTCCTGTTGTTTACATTTTTCGTAAACTTTATCGATAACATCTTGCTGGCCAGAGTCTTTTAATAGTGCAATTGCTGCATTAAAAGCAATAAATTTATCTAAACGAGCCATGTCAATTCCATAACAATCGGGGTATCTGATTTGCGGAGCTGATGAAACCACGATAATTTTTTTAGGATGAAGCCTGTCCAAAATGCGTAAAATGCTGTTTTTAAGTGTAGTTCCCCTGACTATGGAATCGTCTATAATAACAAGTGTATCCACGTCATTTTTAATAATTCCGTAGGTAACATCGTAAACGTGGGCAACTAAATCATCGCGACTTGCATCATCAGCAATAAAAGTGCGAAGTTTCACGTCTTTTATTGCAATTTTTTCGACACGCGGTTCGAACGAAATGATGCGTTTTATATCATCTTCGGTTAAAGAACCATTTTTCTTTTTTATTTCTTCAATTTTCCAGTCAACCAAATAATGCCCGATTCCTTCAACCATTCCGTAGAAGGCAGTTTCTGAGGTATTTGGGATATATGAAAAAACCGTATTTTCAAAATCGTAATCAACGGCATTAAGAACGGCCGGGCAAAGCAGTTTTCCCAATTCTTTGCGTTCCTTGTAAATATCTTTGTCGCTACCCCTTGAAAAGTAGATACGTTCAAACGAACAAGAGGATCTTTTGTGTGGTACGCGGATTAATTCCTTACTGATTCGTCCATCTTTTTTTACAATCAATGCTTCACCTGGGTTAATTTCATTGACTTCGCCCACGTGAACGTTCATAACTGTTTGTATAACAGGTCTCTCGGATGCCACTACAACAATCTCGTCATCATAATAATAATGAGCCGGCCTGATTCCCCAGGGATCGCGCAACACAAATGCATCACCATGTCCAATTAACCCCGCAATCGTATATCCGCCGTCCCAATCTTTTGTGGCTCGCTCTAGAATGTTTTGTATGTCGAGGTTATCTGCAATTTTGTATGAAATTTTGTCGTTGCTTAACCCTTCGTTTTTATATCTCCTAAAAAGAAGTTCGTTTTCCTGATCAAGAAAATGTCCAACTTTTTCTAAAGCTGTAACAGTATCAGTATAGGCTTTTGGGTGCTGCCCCAAATCGATAAGCACTTTAAAAAGTTCATCAGTGTTGGTAAGGTTGAAATTGCCGGCTAGTACCAAATTTCTTGATTTCCAGTTGTTTTGGCGCATTACCGGATGAACAAAATCAATGCTGTTTTTCCCGAAAGTACCATATCTTAAATGCCCAAGATAAAGTTCGCCTGCAAAAGGGAAATTCTTGTATGCCCAATCCACATTGTTAACGTCTAACCTATCGGAAATTGCTTGATGCAGTGGCACGTTAATTTGGTCGAAAACATCTTTTATGGGATTTTCCTGTATTGAGCGGTATCGGCTAATGTAAGCACTGCCGGGAGCCAGACTGTTTTTTACACAAACCGCACCAGCTCCATCTTGACCGCGGTTGTGTTGTTTCTCCATTAAAAGGTACAATTTGTTTAACCCGTATTTCCATGTGCCGTATTTTTCCTGATAATACGACAGTGGTTTTAATAATCGGATTAAAGCAATCCCGCACTCATGTTGAATCTGGTCACTCATATTGTACTTGTTTCATCAATGGAAAATCAATTTCATCAGTAACAATAAACGCTACCGGATAATTATCTTTTATTTCTTTGTATAGCTTAAGTGCTTCATTCTTAGTTCTGAAATCGCCTACTCTTACCCTGAAATTTGGTGAAATGTATTTCACATGAACAGTGTTATCAGGATAAACAGATAAGAACTCCATTTTTTTCTTCAATGCTTTTTCTTTCGCATCAACATCTGAACTAAAAAATATCTCAACCCTGAATCCGTCAATTTTGTTTTTGATTTTGTTGTTTTCAATACTCCATCCCAACATTTTGTCAAGCAGAGGATCCCGGTTAACTTGAATGTGATTTAATATTTCAGGGAGATTTGATGCCTGTGTTTTATCATCAGGAAATGAAACCTGGGCAAATACCACTTGTCCGGTCAGAATGCATAAAAATAATAATAAATACCGTTTCATTATTCCCTGTAAATTGAAGAGGCAAATATAGAGTAAAAAGCTTTAAAACGATAATGCATTTTAATCAACAGGTTTTTATAAATATTCAAAAAAAAGTTAACCCGTTATAAAAAAGGATATTACAGCCTGCAAATATAAATCAGGGTATTTTTTTATTATTGTGGATAAGATTGAATTAACATTTGAAAAAAAGAGGTGCAATAAAATTTGTATTTTGTTCGTATAGTTGCTGCACCTTATTGTTCGGTACAACCATACTGTTTATTAATTGTTATTATTTCAAAAATGAGTTACTATTTTCATTTTTATTGATATTTTCGAAAAAATTAAGGGGGGGTTACTAATGCATTACATTATTTTTTAAGATTTAAATGGGAAAACTTGTCAATGATTTCAATTCGTACAGGTCGAAAATGAATGAAAAGATACTGGCGTCGGACAATAAAGTTATGAAGAGGATTTACAGTCTTGATACATTAACTTATCAGGATGGTGCTTTATCTACTAAAACAAAAGAGATGCTTGGGCTTGCTACTTCAATGGTTTTGCGCTGCGACGATTGCATAAAGTATCACCTCGAAAAATGTTATGAACAGGGAGTTACAACGGAGGAAATATTTGAGCTATTTGGCGTGGCAAATTTAGTTGGAGGCACCATTGTAATTCCTCATACAAGAAGGGCAGTGGAATATTGGGAAGAATTGAACGAGTCATCTAAACAGAATTAATTTTAACAGAAAAAAGATAACAAAATGGATAAAATATTTGCGATCACATCAACCGGAAAGACGGAAAAATCTTTTATGGATTTGCGATTTGGGAAATGTGAAAATGTAGTTGTTTTCAATGTAACAACAAATCAGTATTCAGTTATAGAAAACCCATTTAAAGAAACGGAAAATAGTGGAATTCAATTGATTGGTTATTTGAAAGATTTGGAAGTTACTTCGATTATTACTGGAGAAGTAGGTCCGAAAGTAAGTACCTTGCTTGAAAACGAAAAACTTCAATTAATACTTTTGCCCGAAGAAAGGATTAAAATTGAAGAAATAATGGACAGGATTAAACCATAGATTTTTTTTGTTTTCAAAACTATAACCGAACAGCAGTTTTACTGAAATCATATTATGTTATAGGTTTTGAAATTTTAGTCTGAAACAGATTTTAAACAAGGTTAAATTGTAATGCTAAATCTTTGCAATTCAATTTATTATGAAATAATTTGGCGCTTTTTTACATCGGTGTCCAACATTAAAAAGTAATTACAAATGCAGGTTCGAAAAGCAACTACCAAAGATATTGCATCAATTGTTGATTTTCAGTTAAAAATGGCAGCTGAAACGGAAGAGATTGTTCTGGATTCAGAAACGGTTGTAAAAGGTGTAACAGCAGTAATTGAAGATGCCACAAAGGGACAATATTACGTTACTGAAATAAACAAAAATGTTGTGGCGTCGCTTTTAACTACGTTTGAATGGAGCGATTGGCGAAATGGCACAATTCTTTGGATACAGTCGGTTTATGTTTTGAAAGAGTACCGCAGAAAAGGTGTTTACCGAAAAATGTATTCGTACATAAAAGACTTGGTTTTGGATAACCAAAAACTGAACGGAATAAGATTGTATGCTGATAAATCGAACTTCACCGCCCACAAAACCTATCAGGAACTGGGGATGAACCATGACCATTACATTACCTTTGAATGGTTAAAGTAATCTGAAAAAAGAAATTGTTTTGAGCATTTACCTCTATAAATTAATACAGGAAGGAGAGCACAAACGGCAGGATTTCAAATACTGTATAAACGATTCAAGAAAAATCGCAAAATCGCTTGTGGCATTTGCCAATACAGACGGAGGAAAACTTCTTGTCGGGGTTAAAGATAACGGCAAAATCGCGGGAATAAGAACAGATGAGGAGTTTTATATGGTTGAGGCTGCGGCTAAAATTTACAGCAATCCCCCAATTCATTTTTCTACACAGCAATGGCAAGTGGAGGGGAAAACAGTATTAGAAATACAAATTGAACCCAGCACATTAAAACCGCATTACGCAAAAAATGAGGAGGGAAAATGGCTGGCATACACTCGTGTGCATGATGAAAATATCCTTGCGCATAAAATCCAGCTTAATGTCTGGAAAAAGAATAACAGCAACATAGGTATTCATTTTACTTATTCTGAATCAGAAAAAATATTAGTCGAATACCTTCAAAAAAATCCAACAATTACATTTTCCAAATTTGTGCGTTTGGCTCATATTTCGAGAAATAAGGCAGAAGAGGTATTAACGAATGCCGTAATTATGGACATTGTTAAGATGAACACTGAAAAAGAAGGCACATTTTTTACTTTAAATACTAGATTCGATGAAAAAATAAAGAGAGAATTTGACAATGTAAAAAGGTTGAAAGTTTAACCATTTATTAATTGTTTGAGTTATCATACAAATATTTAAAAACTATTTTTACCCATTCAAAATTAAAAATTGAATTATGCTGAACAAGTTAAAATTACTTTCATTTTTCCTAATAACCGGAGTAACGGTTTTTGCCCAGGATCAATATCTTACTGCTAAATCAGAAGATTTGGAGAAAACCTACGAAAGCAGGTCAAGCTATGAAGTCAAACAGTATCCTCAAAAATTTAGAAAAAATAAACCAAAAAATATCATTTTGTTGATTGGAGACGGAATGGGGGTTTCGCAGGTTTTTGCCGGATTAACTGCAAACAAAGGCCACCTTTTTTTAGAGAACTGCAAATATATTGGTTTTTCAAAAACACAGTCTGCCGATAACTATATTACCGATAGTGCGGCAGGTGGTACGGCTCTTTCTGCCGGAGTAAAAACCTACAACGGGGCAATTGGAGTTGATGAAAAAGGGAATTCGGTGAAGACCATTCTTGAAGAAGCATCTGAAAAAGGGTTAGCTACTGGTCTGGTTTCAACGTCGGCAATTACACACGCTACTCCCGCGTCCTTCATCGCACATCAAGCAAGCAGAGGTTCTTATGAAGATATTGCAGCTGATTTTCTGAAAACCGATATCGACGTTTTTATCGGTGGAGGACTTGAACATTTCACAAAACGAAAAGATGGTCGTGATCTTACCGATGAACTAAAAAGAAAAGGTTATGAAGTTGAAACGGAGTTGAAAAAAATAGAAAAAGTAAAAAAGGGGAAACTTGCAGGTTTTACTGCAGAGGTTCACAACGGAAGAATGACAGAAAGAGGCAACATGCTGCCTGTTGCAACGGAAACCGCACTTAATATCTTGGATAACAACAAAAAAGGTTTTTTCCTGATGATCGAAGGTTCACAAATTGATTGGGGTGGACATGCCGGAAGTACGATTTATGTTACGGAGGATATGCTTGATTTTGACAGGGTAATTGGAAAAGCACTCGAATTTGCTGCAAAAGATAAGGAGACACTTATAATAATTACTGCCGACCACGAAACCGGAGGTATGGCAATTACAGGTGGGGATATGCAAAAGGGAGTTGTGAAAGCGGCCTTCCCTACCGGCGACCACACTGCCGTTATGGTTCCTGTTTTCTCTTACGGTCCGGGAGCCGAAGAATTTATTGGGATCATGGAGAATACTGACATTTATGCTAAAATGAAAAAGTTAATTTTAACCGATTAATTTATGCAACCCACAAAAAAAATGGCCGGCATCCTTTTAAAACATGATACCGGCTATTTTTTTTGAAGAAATGGAATTTTTTGAATTCATTGCCAGAAAAGTGGAATTTAAACAATATTCGTTTGTAATATGTTTTATTAAAATTATTAACTAAACTGTACAAAAGTGAAAGAAGCTCTGGAAGTTTTGGATAATGTCAGGTTAAATTTTTCCCCCGCCGGTTTGTTAGCTTTAAATATTACAATTGCCTTTATAATGTTTGGGGTATCTCTCGACATAAAATTCCAGCATTTCAAAGATTTAATGATGAACCCCAAATCTTTAATTGTAGGGGTATTTTCACAGTTTTTATTATTGCCTGCCGTAACATTTCTGTTTATAATATTATTAAATCCAACGCCAACTGTAGCGCTTGGTATGATTCTGATATCTGCATGCCCAGGTGGAAATATTTCGAACTTTATGTCCGCAATGGCGAAAGGAAATCTGGCTTTGTCGGTAAGTTTAACTGCTATTGCAACACTGGCAGCAACATTTATGACACCCATAAATTTTGCAATTTGGGGTAAACTTTTTGTAAATCATTATAATACTGATGCGGTGGGTACACTTTTGGTCCCCATTGAAATCGATTTCGTGCAAATGGTTCAAACTGTTGTAATTCTGTTAGGAATTCCAGTTGCGATAGGTCTTTTGGTAGCGCAATACTTTCCCATATTTACAGCAAGAGTAAAAAAACCTATTCGTAAACTTTCAATCCTCATTTTCATCGGGTTTGTAATTATTTTACTGACCGCTAATTTTGGTCATTTCATGCGTTTTATTCACCTTGTATTTATTATTGTGCTGATACACAACGGTATTGCCCTTGCGTCTGGTTATGGAGCAGCCACGATTTTTAAATTACCTGAAGCCGATAAACGAACCCTAACCCTTGAAACCGGCATTCAAAATTCAGGACTTGCACTCGTACTTATGTTTAATCCCAAAATATTCCCACCCGAACTTGAACTCGGCGGAATGACTATAATTGCAGCATGGTGGGGGGTGTGGCATATCCTCAGTGGATTTGCAATTTCCTATTTATGGACTAGAAAAAAAGTGCCTCAACCAGCAGAAATTATATAAATTTGTTGTCTTTTATTAATCTAATTTGGATTTATGAAATACGAAAAATGGTCGTGGGGTTACTGGCTACTAAAAAAGTATGTGCAATTTGCCGACTGGATTATCTACAACAAAGTAATTATTAACGGGTTAGAGAATATACCCAAAAATAAACCCATCATTTTTTCACCCAACCATCAAAATGCATTGAGCGATCCTATGGCAATTTTGTTAAATACAAAATTCCAACCAGTCTGGCTGGCGCGTGCTGATATTTTTAAAAACAAAACGGCGGCTTTAATATTGCGTTTTTTAAAAATTATGCCGGTTTACCGCATGCGTGACGGCAAAGAAAATCTGGCAAAAAATGATGAGATTTTTTTGAGTTCAGTAAGAGTGCTTGAAAATAATTTTGCATTGGGACTGTTTCCCGAGGCGGCACATTCAGGTAAACGGCAAATGTTAGTTCACAAAAAAGCTGTGCCACGTATCGTTTTTATGGCTTTGGAAAAAGCTCAAAACAATCTCGATATTCAAATTATTCCGACAGGAATTTATTACAGTCATTATTGGAAATTTAACCGCAATTTAATTGTCAATTTCGGCAAACCAATTCGCGCCAATGAATTTCTTGCTGAATTTAAACAAAGTGAA
>JBFHJA010000033.1:0-17252 GCA_041596165.1 Draconibacterium sp.
AATTTTTCTTTTGACTGAGAAAATATTGAAACTGGACTTACCAAAGAAAGAAGGATTATAAACAAAAAAACATGTAGGTTTTTCATTTTGGTTATTTTGAGATGCAAGTTACAAATTTACCAAATCGTAAGGGTTTCGATAAAAGTGACGACAAAATTTTACTAAATGCATTTTCCCTTTCTTTTCGTATTTTCGGGAAAATCATTTTTATGCAACCGGATAAAAAAGAATTGGAAATATTGCTCATAAATTATTTCAGGGCTTTTTACGAAGAATTTCCGAAAGGACAATTAACGCCTTCTGAATCGCCTGATTTTATTGTAAAAATGAAAAACAAGCATGAATTGGGAATTGAACTTACCCGTTTAAATCCTGTAAACAAATCTTTTTTCGATGAAACCCAAATGGCGCAAATTCTACTTCGGGACGAAATAATCGGACTTTCGAAAGATTTGTTTGAGCAAGATTCAGAATTTAAGTTGTTCGTAAAATTTCTTTTTTCAGACGATAAACCAATCCTGAAAGAAAAACAAATGTTATTAGCTGTTCAAACTGCAAACCTTGTTCGGCAGGTTGTAAAAAATAAAAGCAGGGTTAGTTTTTTCAAAGAATCCATAGCTGTAAATCAGCTTCCTGCCGGTTTGGATGCAATCCTGATTATCAATCACCCAGCAATGCAAATTTCAGCCTGGGAACGGGCTAATAACCTGGGAATTTCAAATGATGTGGTTTTCGACATTCGCCACGCAATTCATAAAAAAGATGAAAAATTGCGTTTGTACCAAAAGCAACGTTTAAATTATTACTGGCTTTTAATAACTACCGACCGGCTGCGCGGTGTGAGAAATTTCAATTTGCCCGAAAAAATAATGAACCATGAATTTCAATCGAATTTCCAACAGGTTTATCTTTTTGATTTGATAAAGTCGGATATATATCGTTTAATTTAGCACAAAACGCATGAGAGTTGAATATCAATTATCAGAATAAAGTAGTTGTTTAGATGAAAAATAAAGGGTAATCTCGACTTGAAAAGAAACTAAACCAATAAATTACTAGCAGAAGAAAATTCAATATATTATAACCTGAAAATGCTGAAATTTACAAACTGACTAAACGGTATGAAGATCTTTTCAAACTCTTCCTTAAACAGAGTGATAAAACTGAAGGATTACTTTTATGGGCGTGAGTGACGACAATTCATGGTGAATAATTTCCCAATGCGTAACAGTACCAACAACCTGCTATTTTTTGACCGCCAACATAAATCCAAAGATGCCTATTTTGTTGTTACTGGGTTGTAGAAGTAAAAAAATACCGAAGGTTGCACCCCCGGTATTTTTCAATCAAACTGATTATGAGATAGTACTCAATTATTTAACTTCTTCTACTTCGTAATTTTTATTTACTATCAAATTTGCCAAAGGTTTTAATGTAATCATATTCCGGTGTTCCATTTCAAGTACTTCAAAACGAAAGCCACTATCATCTTCCTTTCCTCTTGTTCCCTGATTTTTTTTCGTTTCGTGATATGTAAGATCGATGTAAACCCTCAGGTCAATTTCTTTTATTTTAATGGCATAAAGTCCGTCGACAACCAAAATGTCGATGTCTGAGAAATCAGTAATCAACTTGTCAGTTTGTTTGGAAACAATATCAACGCAGGGCATAAGAGCTACACGACCCTCTTTGAATTCTTTTATATTGCGATTCAGCAATTTCCAGTCGTATTCCTTAAACCCAACTTTATCAATTCCGTGTTCTTTTCTCCAATCATTTCGGGTATTGGGAGATATTTTATAATAATTGTCGGTATGCAAAATCTTAACCCGCATGTTTTCCTTTTTCAGCAATAAAGCCAGAGAGTGTGAAAGTTCTGATTTTCCTGCACCCGACTCACCGGAAATTGCGACAATAAACCTGTGGTTTTTCTTTTTAGTACTTCTTTTTTCGCAGAGATATTTATAAATTGAACCGGCTGCTGCTTTATGGAAGTCGTTTATTAACAATACGTCACCTAACATCTGTCTAACACTTTATTCGATTAATAATGGAAAATCTTCTCTCGATTGGTCGGCAAAAGTATTTTTTTATTTGAGAAATCAATCTCAACCTCTTCGGAAATTTTACTTTTAACTTCAATAATCATTTGATTGTGTGATAAGTGAATAAAGTAATGATTGTTTTTAAACCGGAAGTTGAATTTTAACGAATTCCATTTTTTTGGCAGTGAGGGATTTATTTTAAGGTATTTAGATTTCAGATTTATTCCGGCAAATGTTGTAATGGCCATTAAAACTGTTCCTCCCATAACGCCTGCGTGTATTCCTTCGGCTGTTGTTCCGCCCTGAATATCGGTAAAATCACTTTGCAGGGCTTCAAAGTACAGTTCATTTCCTTCTTCCTTATTCCCAAAAAGATTGGCCAGATAAGCATGAACAACCCGGCTTAAAGTTGAACCATGAGAAGTACGGGCCAAATAATATTCATAATTCTTTTTCAAATAATCTTCGGGCATATTTTTGCCTGTATTTTTCAAAATTTCCGTAACATCTTCTTCGTCAATGTTATAAAAAGTCATTAATGTATCAGCTTGTTTAGCCAATTTATAATCATCCGGTGATTTTCCTTCTGCCTTTAAAATTCTGTCGAGGCGATAAATGTTTTTGTATTTTTCGCGATAGGCATCCCAGTCAAGTTCTTTCAATTTAAAATATCCATCAAATTGCTCAATTATTCCTTCTTCAGAAACAGGAATATTTAGATTTTTTGCGATGGTTTTCCAGTTTTCAAGTTCTGCGTCAGAAAGATTAATTTTTGAAGTTATTTCGTTTCTGCTTTTTTCCGATAGTTGATCTAGAATTCCGAAAGCTTTTGCAAAAAGCCATGCCACCATAATATTGGTGTAAGCATTGTCTTTTAATCCACCGTCCGGGCTTTTTTCGTGCTCTTCATGAAACTCATCAGGGCCCATTACTTTTAAAATACTATAACGGCCTGTTGATTTATTCTTTTCAGATTTACTTGCCCAGAACCGGCAAATTGCCAAAAACATTTCTGCTCCACCATTTTCCATAAAAGCAACATCATTTGTAACCTGAAAATAGTACCATGTGTTGTAGGCAATTGCAATGGAAATGTGGCGTTGCAACGAGCTGTAATCGTCACCCCACTCGCCTGAAATTGGATTCAGGTGCATTATTTGTGTTTCTTCGCGACCATCGCTTCCACTTTGCCATGGGAACATTGCCCCCTTGTATCCATGTTCTTTTGCATACTCCCGGGCTTTTTCAATCCGCTGGAAACGGTAATTTAGTATCGATTTGGCTACTTCAGGAAAAAACAAATCGTAAACCGGCAGAATGTATAATTCATCCCAAAAAATATGGCCTCGATAAGCCTCGCCATGCAATCCGCGAGCTGCAATTCCGGCATCAATATTTTTATTGTGCGGCGATGCTGCAACCATTAAATGATAAAGGTGCAAACGAATTAGCATTTGCGATTTTGGGTCGCCATCTATTTGGATATCAATTTTATCCCATATTTTTTTCCATGCTAGCTCACTTTCTTTCAAAATTGAATTGAATGAACCCGCTACACCTATTTCGCTTTTACTTTTTTCGAGCGGATTTTCAACATCATCAGGTTTTGAAGTAAAAATGCAAACTATTTTTTCAACTGTTAATTCTTCGTTTTGTGCAGTTTCTGTTTTGAACCCAAAAGAAATTGTTCCTAAATCGGCTTTATTTTCAGCCGAAACAGAAAAAGGTTTGTCATTTTTTAAAACCGCATGTTTTGTTGTCTGAGCTATTTCAATTTCAGACTGATTTGTTTTAACAACTAACCAGGCAATTTTGTCATCAGCACCCTGATCAATAATATTTAAATGTTCTTGATTGAGATCGCGATACCGGGCAACCCCGTCATTTATAATTTTACCGTCAATTTCCGATATAATTTCAATTGTACCTGAATAATTTAGTGGTGTAATTTTATATTGGATTGCAGTTAGATGAGGGTTTGCCATGCTCGCAATTCGCTCGCTGTGAATTTTGGTTTGGCGCCCTTTATTATCTTCAACAACTAAAACTTTTAACAAGCAACCATTTGTAAAATCAAGACTTCGGAATATGGAAATA
This sequence comes from Draconibacterium sp., assembly GCA_041596165.1. Lineage (GTDB taxonomy): Bacteria > Bacteroidota > Bacteroidia > Bacteroidales > Prolixibacteraceae > Draconibacterium. The sequence goes on from JBFHJA010000033.1 coordinate 4,143, forward strand.
ACCTTTGTATTATTTATGTCAAACCATTCGCCATCATCAATTTTGAAATTGATAAACAACCAATTTGGAACGTTAACAAAATCTTCATTTTCAATATCCTTGTCAGCAACTTTTGAAATTGAACGGTTGTAAAGGCCGGCAATGTAAGTCCCGGGGTAATTTGTATCTGAAGCATTGGTTTCTGCCAATGCCCCACGGGTTCCGAGGTAACCATTTCCTATTGTAAGTAATGATTCACGCGATTTTTCTTTTTTAGGATCGTAGTCGTTGTACTCCAGCGACCATGGATTATAATTGTTTGTTATTGTTTTATCTGTCATTTAATTAATTTTAGGTTTATTGATTGAATTTTCTGAATATTTTATTGAGTCCTTCAATGCCTCCTATTTCTTCCAGATCTTCAACCACTATGTGTGCTCCGGCATCCTGTAATTCTTTAACGTTATTTTCACGGGCAATTCCAATTGTTAAACCAAATTTTCCTTTAACCCCGGCCTGTACACCTGAAACGGCATCTTCAACAACTATTGATTTTGAATAATCTGCTTTTACAATATCGCAGGCAGTTGTAAAAATATCGGGTTCAGGTTTTCCATGTAATCCCATTTCCGCAGAAACAACACCATCCACCCTTGCTTCGAACATATTTAGCAAATCTACTCTTTCCAAAACCGGTTTGCAGTTTTTACTCGACGAAGCAACACCAAGTTTAATTCCGGCTTTTTTTAATTCGTTTAATAATGAAATAGTTGAAGGGTAAACTTCCACACCTTCATTATCCAGTACTTCGTTAAATGCATTGTTTTTGTCGTTTCCCAATCCGCAAACGGTTTCCATACCGGCTTTGTCTGAAGGATCGCCAAAAGGTATATTAATTCCCCGTGATTCTAAAAACGATTGAACCCCTTTGTAACGCGGTTTCCCATCAACATAAGGAAGATAATCGCCCGCGTGGGTAAACGCTGTAAATTTTTCACCGTGTTCAGCTTCACGTTTTTTTAGGTACTTGTCAAACATTTTTTTCCAGGCAGCGGCATGCGTAAGCGCAGTTTTGGTAATTACACCATCCATATCAAAAATTACCGCATCGAAACTAAGGTTATTGTTCATTATTACTTGTTTTTATTATTATAACAACTGTATGTTATATCTGTTTATATAATTTCTATAATATATTTTTTTTTTTGAAGGATGCCGAATAAAAGGTATCTTACGATAAAATTATTAAGATTAATTTTATTTTCCTGCTTAATAAAAAACGATTTTAGAAACACAGCATTTGAAAATCTTATTAAATGCGAGATATATCGAATATTAAAAAACATAAATCATAATGAAACGTCTATTTAAAATTGCTAACAGATTACCTTTTCAGGTAATTGGCAACAATGGAGAAAAAGAGTTGATTCCATTTTCCAATGGATTTGATTCTGGCTTAAGTAACTTTTACAATTCGTTCGACATTAAATGGGTTGGACGTGCCGGAGTTAATATTAACGAAATTAGTGAAGTCGAAAAACAAGATATCGACAATAAATTAAAATCTGAAAACTGCATCCCAATTTATCTCGACAAGCATTTAAGGGGAGAGTTTATTGAGGGGTTTTGCGATAATACCATTTGGCCGGTTTTTAACTATTTCACACAAATATCGCGTTATGATCCAACTCACTGGGAGGCATATAAAAAAGTGAATCAAATGTATGCCGATACAATTTTGAAGTTTGTTAACGAAGACGATATTTTGTGGATTCATGATTACCATTTAATGTTGCTTCCCAAATTAATTCGCGAAAAATTACCAAATATTTCAATTGGATATTTTCAGCATATTCCTTTCCCATCTTTTGAAGTATTCCGGCTTTTGCCCTGGAGAATAGAGTTGCTTGAAGGTATTTTAAATGCAGATTTAATCGGATTCCACACCTACGATTATCAAAGACACTTTATGAGTTGCGTGCGCAGGTTATTGGGGCACGAAACCTTTTTTAACCGCATTCGCCTTGAGGATCGGATTGCTAAAGTTGATGCTTTCCCGAAAGGTATTGATTTTGATTTTTTTAGTAACACAGCTAAAGAACTTGCAGGAAACAAAGCAAATCAGGATTCAGATATTCGTAAAGAATTAAAAGAATTTTTGCGAAAAGATAAGGATAGAAAAATAATACTTTCGATTGACAGACTTGACTATACAAAGGGAATTCCGGACAGAATAAAAGCCTTTGAATTATTTCTGAATAAGCACCCGGAATACATTGAAAAAGTTAGTCTTTTCTTATTTGTAAGACCATCGCGTGAAAATGTATCCGAATACAAGGATTTAAAAAAACAATTGGACGAGTTGGTGGGCCGGATTAATGGAAAGTACGGATCGATTGGCTGGATGCCGATTTGGTATTTTTATCGGGTAATTGACAGAATGGAATCTATTGAGCTATACAGCAATGCAGATATAGCCTTAATAACCCCTACCCGTGACGGAATGAATTTACCGGCAAAAGAATATATTGCCAGCAGAGTAAATAAAACTGGTGTGTTGATTTTAAGCGAAATGGCCGGAGCTGCAAAAGAATTGGGCGAATGTTTAATTGTAAATCCAAACAGCCGGACAGAAGTTGCCGATGCAATATATCAGGCTTTAAATATGAGTAAAGCTGAACAAATTGAACGTAACTCCACACTTCAGAAAAGATTAAGCATTTACAATGAAGAACGCTGGGCTAACGATTTTATCAATAGTTTGCAGGAAGTAAAACAATTACAGGAATCAAACTACACCCGCAAAGTAAACACACAGGTAATTAACATGCTTGTTGAAAAATATAGAAACAGTAAAAAACGAATTATTTTCCTCGATTACGATGGAACTTTAACCGGATTTCATAACGACCCGCAAATGGCAATGCCTGATGCAGAACTTTATACCATAATGAAAAAACTTACTGCGAATAAACAAAATACTATTGTAGTAATTAGTGGTCGCGATAAAGAAACACTTTCAAAATGGTTTAAAGAGTATTACGACAATTTAGCTTTTATTGCCGAACATGGGGTTTGGAATAAAAACCCGGGTGCCGAGTGGAGTATGAACAGTCAGATTGAAAAAGAATGGATGGCTATTATTGAACCGGTTTTACAAAATTTTGTCGACCGCACACCACGTTCCTTTATCGAATATAAAAACTACTCGCTGGTGTGGCATTACCGTCATGCTGACCCCGATATGGGAAAACAGCGTTCATGGGAATTAAAAGAAGAACTTAAAAATTACATTGCCAACCTCAACCTTGAAATCATGGACGGCGATATGGTTATCGAAATAAAAAATGCCGGCATTAACAAAGGAATTGCAGCCTTAAATAAACTTGGAGAATCTGAATATGACTATATTTTGGCTCTTGGCGACGACTGGACCGATGAATATACATTTAATTCATTACCCGATTCGGCATACACAATTAAGGTTGGAACAAAATCAACAGCTGCCAATTATTACATTAATGACGTTAAAAGTGTACGCGGATTTTTAAACCAATTAGAGAAAGAATAAATAACTATTCATAAAACGAAACTTCCCCTGTTTCAACATTATAAAACCCGCCAACAATAAGAATTTTGCCCTCTTTTTCCAAATCACGGAGAAGAGGGCTTTTTTTCCGGATTTGTTCCATTGTTAAATGAACATTGATTTCACTTACATTATTCACGTAGGTAAGGTTTTCCCCATTTCTGTCGGTTTTGGTTGTTGTTTCCAACTCAATTGCAGGATTTATTTTACTTAATAATCCGGTTAAAAATCCCCCTTTGTAATTACTGCAAGCACCTATAACCGCACCGCATTTTGAATGCCCCAAAACAACAACTATTTTCGAATTTGCCACACCGCAAGCGTATTCCATGCTTCCCAAAATATCATCGTTCAAAACATTTCCGGCAATTCTGATGCTGAAAATATCGCCCAGGCCCTGGTCGAAAATCAATTCAGCGGAAGTTCGCGAATCGATGCAACTTAGCACGGCGGCAAATGGGAACTGACCTTCAGAGGTTTGATTCACTTGCTTTAAAAGATTTCTGCTTGCTTTTAAATTATTTAAAAACCGGGCATTCCCTTCTTTTAAATATTCCAATGCCATTTGAGGCGTAACTTTATCCTGCGTTTCTTTTGTATGTGCCCACATAGTTTTTTACTTTTCTGATTGATATTGATAAGCTGCTTTGTTAATCCTGTCCATAATCGCGATTCCCAAACCTACACAGTTAACAGCTTCAATAAAGATTTGTTTTACATTTTCATCTTCTTCCATTGCATGAAGCGCAGAAAAAAGATTTGCCGCAATTTCATGATGATTGTAATTTTTGGAAGTGTAAATGATTTTTTGTCCATTCAAATTAAAAGCATTTTGCCCATGTAAAATCACACCCGAATATTTGGGGAATTCTATTTCATCACCATCAATAATATGCAAAGGTTTAACAGGAGAATAATGGCTTAGCAGAAGTCCGGGAGCCACTATTTTCCCTGTTTTTTCATCACTGAATACAAGACCGCGAGGAAGTGCATTTTGAATATCTTCTGCAGTTATAATGCCCGGTCTGAGCATTTTGCAAATATTTCCCTCTACAGAAATTATTGTTGATTCAATTCCAACCGCAGTATTACCTCCGTCCAGAATGTAATCGACATTTGGGAGTTGTTTTTTTACATGCTTTGCACTCACAGGACTGAGTTTGCCGAATTTATTTGCGCTTGGGGCAGCAATTGGGCAACCTGATTTCCTGATGAGATTTAAGGCAATTTCGTTGTTTGGCATTCGAATACCAACTGTTGCCAAACCTGACGTAACAATATCCGGCACTACTTTACTTTTCGGCAGAACTATTGTCAACGGTCCTGGCCAGAACTTTTTCGCCAATTCAAGAACACTTTCTGATGGTTTGTCAACCAACAAATTCAAATCAGCGAAATCGGCAATATGCACAATTAGCGGATCGAAAGTGGGTCTTTCTTTCAATTCGAAAATTTTTGTAACAGCAAAAGGGTTAAGTGCATTTGCACCTAACCCATAAACCGTTTCTGTCGGAAATGCAACCAAACCACCACTCTTGATGATTTGGGCTGCTTCTTCAATTTGATTCTGATCCATTGATAATTGATAACACTATAAATTTTGAAGATTTTGATCCGCTTCTTCCAGTTCTTTTCTTTTTTTATCCTGAAATTGAATAATTTTCTCTTGTAATCCTGGTTTTGATAACCCAATAATTTTTGCTGCTGCCAATGCTGCATTTTCGGGGCTAAGAATTGTTAATGGCGCAACCCCGGAAGGCATCCGCAAACTTGAATAAACATCGGTGCCGCCAAACTTGTCGCTGTAAGGCGGACATGCAATTACCGGACAAAAAGTCTGTGCATCTGTAAATCCGCTCAACGCATTGCTCATTCCGGCAATCGTAATAAACACAACATTTTCCTTTTCGTATTCCTTTATCAGATTATAACATTTCAATGGTACTTTGTGTGCCGATGCAATCCGCGAAACCGTTTCAATTCCAAAATTTTCAAGAACCTTGCTGATCTGTTCTGCCCACTCGGCATCAGCTTTAGATCCCATTATTATCACTACTTTGCTCATAATCTTCTATGTTGTTAAATGAATATTCGTATTGGTAACTCATCGGGACGATTTCGTTGTAATCGTCGATACTTGCGTTTGACAAACATGCATCAATTATACGTTTGCCGGTCAACAACAAATCTTCCTTTAAATATTTTTGCAATTCAGTTTTAAAAAATTCACTCAGTAGTTCAGCACCTGTATCATAACCTTCAAAACCAATTTCCGGTTGGTTATAAACTTTCAAAAACCTCGAAGGAATTTTAGAACCTTCAAGAGTCAGGTAATTCAATTCGTAACCTAAAAGCGGGCAGCGAGCCGGTTGATATTGGTCTGTCCTCAGCCGGGCAGCACCTCTTCGTGTAAGATATTCGCGCATTAAAAGCTGAGGTTTAAAACCAACTTGCCATGCGCCAATATTTTGGTTGGGCACCAAAGTGAAAGTTGTACGTGGCGTATCGATTATTTGCTTAAGCAACATATTGGCATGAGGAATTCTTTTTCCTGTAGCAAAAGGCCAGTACGAACCTACACCTTCGCTTTCCATTCCTCCCGTACTTACAATACTTGGGTTGTTGTGCCCGCGTGGTGCTACCAATCTCCATAACCAGGCCAAAGCCGGCGGCAAAACATGAAACATTCCAACAATTCCATAGGAAGGATTTTCTTTTGTGCAAACGGGAGTACGTATTCCAAAACTCCTGATGTCAACAGAAACCGGTCGGTTTACAACATTCGGCACAGATTTCCGTGGCAAAATAACACGGGGATTTGGGCATGATTTCCCTGGTTCATCCTGAATATGTTCCCAAATTAAAGCAGTTGCTTCGGGCTTTGTTTCGATATTCAAAAACAAAAGTGGATCTTTTGGGTTAATTGTAGTTTTTTCTAAAAACGGATCGTCGCCATACTGTTTTACGCTGTCAACACGAACAAACCAGGCATTTTCAGCATCAATTATCCTTAGTTTACCATCCTTTTTTTGCACTGAAGGATGACAAAAAGCCATGTCGTCGGTTACCGGATTAAATGAACAGAAGCGAGGTATCGTAATAAACCTTTCTTCGGCTGTAACAGTGTTGCGGCCCAATAACACCCGCCCGTCGGCTTCTCTAAGAATGTGTTGGTGCATTTCACTTTTACCACCGCCACTAGCTCCTTCGTGCATGAAAGTTGTAATATTATCATAAGGGCTAATGGACTGAACTGCAGAGCAATGAGCGATAACCCAGTCCTCTTTCTCTCCCTGTGTCAGCAATACACCATACAGACCTTTTTTTGCACTTGGTCCGGGGTACAAATTATATGAATAAAGTTCGTGTATTGATTCAGTGCGGTTATGAACTACAACCTGTTTTCCGTTAAAATGAGTGTGCCTAAAAACTGGGGCCACAAAAATTACAGATTTAATTTCCACGTTATCTTTTAATTCATCCACTGCTACCATTTCCTGCAACATTGATAATCCCATTGCAAAGAATGCGGCATTGGCAGGTGCAATTGCAATTCCCAGTGAGCCTATATTTTCCCTACCGGCAAAATAAAAGAAAACCGCCAAATCCTGTTTTTTCATCCATTCAAAAGTTTCCTTCTGTAATTTTGAAAACTCATAACCATATTTATCAATAAAGCGTTTTTTATCTGTTGGTTTATCATCGGCAATTGCCATGGTTCCCGGGTCCCTGCGGCGCATGTATGCCTCTGTGTAATTAGCTGATATGCCGTTTTTTACACGCTGCACAATTGCTTCAACATACTCTCCTTTTCCTGGCACGTCATATTTTACTTCAAATTCAACATTGTCTTTTCCGTTGGTAGCAGCATTTGCCAATTCTTCGGTAGTGTTGAAAACTGTGTAGCTTTTACAGTCTTTTAATAATTCTGAAATGTTTTCAGGAAGGATTACATTCTTCCCTTTTAAAACGGTAAGTAGATTTTCCATTGCTCTCTGTTAATGTGTTTATTTCTATTTTAAAAAATACTGTATCGCGTTAATGCAATATTTTTTCAGTGAGCAAATATACTCCTTGTTACTTAATTAATAAAGTATTGCTTAATTTATTAAGATAATGATAACTTAGAAATTTGGGGGAGATTGAATCCAAAGCATTTCACTTATTCCGTCATAGCTGTTAAGCGCATCATGTGCCGACTTTGCATTAAAATAAATATTGTCACCTTGTTTCAGGATATAGGTCTTTCCTTCAAGCTCAAACCTTATTTCACCCGAAAGTACATGGCAAAATATCTGACCGTGGTTTTGTGCGAAGAACCCTTCTATACCAGAATTCTTTGCAAACCGCACTAAATAAGTGTCCATTTGTTTGTGAGGATCGTGGTGCGAAACAAAGAAAAGAATTGTACCCGATTTGTTTTGATCAATAAACTTTATCTCCTTTTTCGTGATTACGGGATTGTTGCTCAACGAATCGTTTTCTCCAATCAGCTCTCCCACAGACGTGTGTAGATTTTCCGCAATCGACTTCAGCGTAAAAATTGATGGAAATGATCTGGATTTTTCGATTTGAGATAGCGCACTTGAACTTATACCAACCATTTCAGCCAGCGTGTTTAAGTTTAAGCTGAGTTGCTCTCGTTTCCTTTTTATTCTTTCACCAATTCGATTCATAATGTGTTTAATAATTAAAGCACAAAGATAGTATTTAATTTATTAAGCAATACTTCAGTTTTTGATTACTTAAATTTTATGAAAACTACATTTGAAATTAAATATAATAAGCAATTGGTAACGTAAATTACCAAAATACTTCCTTCCCAATTCTACCAAAATAAATTCCTAATTTCGCAGTTCTATTTAAAATTAAATTATGCGTATTGCAGTTTTATTAATCTTTTTCATTCCGGCTTTAGCTTTTTCACAAGTTAATCAAACCGATGGAAATGGTTTACGACAGGGACTCTGGCAAAAACAACAACCCAACGGAAGGTTAATTTACCAGGGAAATTTCAAAGATGGAAAACCCGTTGGTGAGTGGAAGCGGTTTCACCCTGGTGGTCAGGTAAAGGCAATTATTAAATACAGAGTCGATTCCGATTCCGCCGACACACAACTTTTTGACGAATGGGGCAAAAAAGTGGCAGAAGGAATTTTTCTGAACGAAAAAAAATCGGGATTATGGGTTTATTTCTCTGAAAACAGAAAAGTAGCTGATGAAAAATATCGTGAAGACAAAAAACACGGAAAATCACATAAATATTATGATACCGGCGAAGTTTGGGAGGAGACCGATTGGGTGAACGATAAGCAGGAAGGAAGTTACCGCGTATTCTTTAAATCGGGGGAACCATTTTTTCAATGCAAAATGAGCAACAACCAGCGAAATGGATTATGCCTGACTTATTTCGAGAACGGCAGAATTGAACTGGAAGCAAACTATCAAAATGGATTGCATCATGGCGAATGGAAATATTTTAACGAACTTGGTGAATACAGATATTCATTATTTTATAACGAAGGGGAATTACTCAACCCTAATGTACGCGACAGTATTTCCAACCTTCAATTGCAAAACATGGAAAAGGGAAAAGATACGATTATCGACCCCGAAAAATATATGCAGAATCCTTCGGAATACATGATAAAAAAGAATCTTAACAAATAAATGTAAGCGATATTTCATTAATTTGCCATGTAATTTTTTGAAGTTCAAAGTAGGGCGATTATGTCAAAAGTTTTATTCCTGATTATAATATCTGTTTTATTTTTTCAATCTTTTCAATCCAACGCGCAGGATTATTATTGGGTGGCATTTTCGGATAAAAACGAAACTGAATATACCTTTTCAAAACCCGGAGAATATCTTTCTGACCGGGCAATTGAGCGCCGGATAAAACAAAACATAGCCATTGACTCGCTCGATTTACCTGTTAATTCAAACTACATTTCCGGGGTTTTAAGTTTGGGCGTTGAACTTGTACACGCATCGAAATGGCTAAATGGAATTACCGTTAAAACAGAAATAGATAGTTTTTCATCAAAGATTTTACAGTTGCCATTTGTTAGAGAAGTACAGCTCACAAAGCCAATAGCACAATCAAAAAGCGCTTTCGATAAGTTTCAGGAATTAGAAAAAAATGAAAATCCGCCAATTGACACTTTGGTTTACGGTCCTTCTGTATATCAAACTAAAATATTAAACGGGCAATATCTTCACAACCAAAATTTTAAGGGGCAGGGAATGCAAATTGCGGTTCTTGATGGAGGTTTTTTAAATGTCGATAATTATTCTGCCTTCGACAGTTTGTGGGCAAACTATCAGATTATGGGAACAAAAGATTTTGTGGATCCAAATTCAGAAATTTTCAATACACATTACCACGGAATGAGCGTACTTTCATGTATGGGCGGAAATATTCCGGGACAATTAATAGGAACTGCACCAAAAGCTTCATATTGGTTGCTTCGATCTGAAGATACAGGTTCTGAATATTTAATTGAAGAAGACAATTGGGTTGCAGCTGCTGAATTTGCGGATAGTGTTGGAGTTGATATCATCAATTCTTCACTGGGTTATACAACTTTTCAGGATGTTTCAACGAACCATATTTACACTGATATGGATGGAAAAACAACTCGAGTTACGCAGGGAGCAAATATTGCAGCATCCCGCGGAATACTTGTGTTTTCGAGTGCCGGAAACGATGGAAATAAAACCTGGAAATACATTTCGGCGCCTGCCGACGGAGAAAATGTTATTGCAGTTGGAGCTGTTGACAAAGATAGTGTCCCTGCCGATTTTTCATCATGGGGTCCCGACTTTGGTGTTAAAGTAAAACCAAATGTAACAGCTTTGGGAAAAAACATCTGGCTGCAATTAAGTACCGGAAACCTGGGTAATTCAAACGGAACTTCATTTTCGTCGCCTGTAATGGCAGGTATGGCAGCCTGCTTGTGGCAGGCATTCCCATACGCTACTGCTTCCGAAGTTAAATTTGCACTCGAGTGGAGTGCCCATCTGTTTGAGAACCCCGATTCCCTTTCTGGATTTGGAATCCCTGATATGCAAAAGGCTTCGTTTTCGCTCATGAACTTGTCATCACCGGTTCAGAAGATTAAAACCAGTTGGATTGCCTATCCAAATCCTTTAGGTGAAATTTTAATGCTGCGAAAAAGTGGAAGTGAGCTGTACAATGAAATCAATATTGAAATTTATTCAATGGATGGGAAACTGCTTCGAAAATGGGAAAAACCGGATGCACCATTAATTGAACTTAGGGAGATTAATTCGTTGCCAATTGGTATTTTACTTTTAAAAATCAATTCAGCAAAATATTCTGAAACCATAAAACTCAGCAAAGTTCAATAAACGATGGAACAGAAACTCACGCTTTCGGAATTAAATGAAAAGATAAAAGAAACGCTTGCAAATGCTTTCCCAACAACGGTTTGGATAGTTGCAGAAGTGAGCGAGTTAAAAGAAAACCGAAACGGACATTGTTACCTCGAATTGATTGAAAAACAGGGAGCAGATATTGTGGCCCGGTCGCGGGCAACCATTTGGTCTTATACATATCGAATGCTAAAACCTTATTTTGAAACCACAACAGGACAGTTTTTTACGCAGGGAATTAAAATCCTTGTTCAGGTTGCGGTTGAATACCATGCTTCTTTTGGGTTAAGTTTAAATATCAAGGATATCGACCCGATTTACACGGTTGGCGACATGGCAATGCAACGCAAGGAAATTATCAACCGCTTGCAGACCGAGGGTGTTTTCGAAATGAACAAGGAGCTGCAATTGCCACTTGTTCCTCAAAAAATAGCAGTAATTTCTTCAGCAACGGCAGCAGGTTTTCAGGATTTTATAAACCAATTGGAAAATAACGATTTTGGTTTTAAATTCTACACAAAACTTTTTCAGGCAACCATGCAGGGGGTTGATGCAGTTCCATCCATAATTAATGCACTGGAACGAATTTTTGAATACGAAGATTTTTTCGATGCTGTTGTTATTATCCGCGGTGGCGGTGCAACTGCCGATTTAAGCAGTTTCGACAATTACGATTTGGCCTTTAATATCACACAATTTCCATTGCCAATAATTACAGGAATTGGCCACGAAAAAGATGATACAATTATCGATCTTGTTGCCCACACAAGAATGAAAACACCAACTGCAGTGGCTGAATTCCTGATAAAAGGCATGGAGCGTTTTTACGACCGGATGCTTGAAATGGAAAATGAAATTGTGCAATTAACGAGAAATTTGATTGATTCGCACCAAAAGGAACTCGAACAAGCCGCTGCAAACTTAGATTATGCTGTAACTGGTTTTATCCATAAAAACCAAACGCAGCTCGCTAAAAAAGGAAATCAACTTCAACGTTCAATAAAACAATTTTCGTTTAAAAAAGAACATGAATTGAACAGATTGAAACACAATATAAAATCGAAAGTTTTATTGAGGTTTGCTATCTCAAAAAACAATTTGGTGCAAAAACAACGAAATTTAAAACACACGATAAAAGGATCAATGTTGAAACAGCGGTCAATTCTTGTTCATTTTAAAGATTTGCTTGAAAGTCAATCGCAAAAAATGATTTTCAGGGAACAGGAGAAAATTCATTTCCATGAAAATACCACCCGCTTAATTAATCCTGAAAACATATTAAAACGCGGATATACCCTTACCTTGAGAGAAGGCAAAATAATAAAATCGACAAAACAACTTCGTTTAAACGAAGAAATTGAAACCCGTTTTGCCGATGGAAGCGTACAAAGTAAAATCATAAATAAAAATAAAAATGACAACTAAAAAAACGGTGACCTATAACGATGCGATGGCCGAAGTTGAAGAAATTCTTGAAAAAATTGAAAACGAAGAACTTGATGTTGACGACCTTGCCGAAAAAGTAAAACGCGTTTCGGTTCTTTTAAAAATATGTAAAGATAAACTCCTGAAAACGAATGAACAGGTAGAACAGATATTGAAGGAGATGGAGGATTAAAAAATGAATAAAATGTACACTAAAAAACAAGTTGCCCAAACCATAGATCACGCAGTTTTAAAACCCGAAAATACCGATGCTGATTTGCAGCAAAACGCAAAAATGTGCATCGAAAATGGCGTTTTCAGTATGTGTGTAAAACCGTGTGATATTAAAGCAGCAAAAGAATTATTAAAGAAAAGCGATGTAAAAGTATCATGTGTATTGAGTTTTCCGCATGGCGCCGATGCCACCCCGGTAAAAGCTTTTCAGGCACAGCAGGCCATTGAAGACGGTACCGATGAAATTGACATGGTCATGAATATCGGTAAATTCCTGTCAGGAGATTGGGAATATGTTGTGGAAGATATAAAAGCAGTGGTTGACGTGGCACACAGTCACGGGATTTTAGTAAAAGTAATTCAGGAGAGCGGGTTTTTAACGCCTGAACAAGTTGCAAAAGCCTGCGAACTTTCTTATGATGCCGGAGCCGATTTTGTAAAAACTTCAACAGGTTTCGGACCGGGAAAAGCAACGCCCGAAGTTA
>JBFHJA010000034.1:0-17172 GCA_041596165.1 Draconibacterium sp.
AATCGGGTGGACAACCTTTGTATAGTAAAGATAAAAAACTGGTTTTGGCAGTTAATGGTGAGATTTATAACCATCGTGAAATTCGAAATCAATATGCAGGGAAATATGACTTTCTGACCGGATCAGACTGTGAAGTCATTTTAGCGCTCTATCGCGATAAGAAGGAAAAATTCCTTGACGACATGAACGGGATTTTTGGTTTCGCGCTTTACGATGAAGAAGAAGATGCTTTTTTGATTGCCCGCGACCACATCGGAATTATTCCGCTTTATCATGGTTGGGATGAATTCGGCAATTACTATGTTGCATCAGAATTAAAAGCTTTGGAAGGTCATTGCAAAAAAATGGAAGAGTTTCCACCAGCTCATTATTTTTATAGCAAAGATGGTGAAATCAAACGTTGGCATAACCGGGAATGGAAAGAATATGAAAACGTAAAAGATAATCCGGCAAGTATTGATGATTTGAAAGAAGCATTGGAAGCTGCGGTTCATCGCCAGTTAATGTCTGATGTTCCTTATGGTGTTTTGCTGTCAGGAGGACTTGATTCAACAATTACTTCTGCGCTTGCCAAGAAGTTTTCTGGTAAAAGGGTTGAAGACAATGATCAGAAAGATGCCTGGTGGCCTCAATTGCATTCTTTTGCAATTGGTTTGGACGGTTCGCCGGATCTTGCTGCAGCGCGCAAAGCTGCTGATGAAATAGGTACTATCCATCACGAAATTCACTATACAATTCAGGAAGGTCTTGATGCAATCCGCGATGTTATTTATCATATTGAAACTTACGATGTAACAACTATCCGGGCATCCACACCAATGTATTTGTTGGCCAGGTTTATTAAATCAATGGGTATAAAAATGGTTTTATCGGGCGAAGGTGCCGATGAAATATTTGGTGGATATCTTTATTTTCACAAAGCGCCAAATGCTGAGGAATTTCATAAAGAATGTGTTCGTAAAGTAGGTCGACTCAATTTATATGACTGTTTGCGGGCAAATAAAACACTTGCTGCGTGGGGTGTTGAGGGGCGTGTACCATTTCTCGACAAGGAATTTATGGATGTTGCCATGCGTTTTAACCCTGAAGAAAAAATGGCAAAAAATGGCCGGATGGAAAAATGGCCGTTGCGAAAAGCTTTTGAAGATCAGATACCTGAAAGTATTGCATGGAGGCAAAAGGAACAGTTTTCGGATGGAGTTGGTTATGGCTGGATTGACACTTTGAAAAAAGTGGCCAGTGATTTAGTTTCTGATGAAATGATGCAAAATGCAAAATATCGCTTCCCCATTAATCCACCGATGAGCAAGGAAGAATATCATTACCGCACTATTTTTACCGAACATTTTCCATCAGATCAGGCGGCAAAATGTGTACCGTCGGTACCTTCAGTTGCTTGCAGTACTGCCGAAGCTTTGGCCTGGGATGCATCGTTTCAAAATAATAACGATCCGTCGGGCAGGGCAGTGAAAAATGTACATTTACAGGGTTATTGATGTAGAATAGAAATAATATATTTCAATATAAAACAAAAGAACCGTTCTCTTTTTAAAAGAACGGTTCTTTTTGTTAGCATCAATTCCTGTTATTTGCCTCGTCTTGAATAATTGAATGACTTTGTATGAACAGCTTTGTTGTTCCTGTTCGCAAAAAACTCTTTCTTTCTTTTTATCTTCTCTTTTTCCCATTCCGCCTTTTCGTTTTTTGTCATTGGCTTTTCGGTTTGTGGGAAAGGGTTTTTTCCAACTATTTCAATTTTTTGGTTAATGAGTTTTTCAATGTCTTTCACATATCCGATTTCTTCAGGTTCGCAAATCGATATTGAAATACCTTCTTCTCCGGCACGTCCTGCCCTCCCAATTCGATGAACATAAGTTTCCGAGATGTTTGGGATATCATAATTGATAACATATTTTAGCTTGTCGATGTCAATTCCGCGGGCTGCAATATCGGTTGCAACCAAAACGCGTATTTCGCCATTTTTAAATTGTTGTAGTACTTTTTGCCGCTGGTTCTGGCCTTTGTCGCCATGAATAGCTGCTGCACTTATGTTTTGATGCTTTAGGTTTCTTGTAATTTTGTCGGCACCATGTTTGGTTTTCGAAAACAACAAAACCTGGGAAATCTGGTGATCTTTTAAAATATGTTGCAACAAATCTTTTTTAGTCGCTTTGTTGGTATAATACAAGTATTGTTGAACAGTTTCAGCGGTTGTTGCTGTTGGTGTAGCCTCAATTTTTACAGGATTTTGCAAAATTTTCCTCGACAGTTCAACAATATTTCCGGGCATTGTTGCTGAGAAAAAAAGTGATTGGCGTTTATGTGGGAGTTTTGCAATTATCTTTCTGATATCGTGGATAAAACCCATGTCAAGCATTCGGTCGGCTTCGTCCAAAACAAAATATTCAATATCGTTCAGCCTTACGTAACCCTGATCCATTAAATCGAGCAGCCTTCCTGGAGTAGCTACCAAAACATCAACTCCGTGTCTCAGCGCGTTTGTTTGTGAAGCTTGTTTTACCCCTCCGAAAATTACTGTATTCCGAATTCCTGTGTACTTGCCATAAGTTGAAAAGCTTTCCCCAATTTGAATGGCAAGTTCGCGGGTAGGAGTAATTATCAGTGTTTTTATATTGCGCGATCTGTTGTGTTCCAGACGTTTGTTATACAGGTGTTGTAAAATTGGAATTGCAAAGGCGGCAGTTTTTCCGGTTCCGGTTTGTGCGCTTCCCAAAACATCTTTTCCATCAAGCACAACCGGAATTGCTTTTTCCTGAATTAAAGTTGGCTCTGTATATTCTTGTTCTATTAGTGCCCTCTTTATCGGGTCAATTATATTTAGTTCTTCAAATAACATGTTCTATTTTTTTTGTTTTTCCGGGAAAAATATTTGATTGTATATTTCGCAGGGAGATTTTTAAAAGTGTGCAAATGTATGTTTTTATATTACACAACAAGGTTTTATAGGTTTCGTTCATTTCAAAACGGTTATTATTTAACGCAGAGCAGAATGGTTAAATGTAAAAGTGCACTTTTAGTTGAGAAGCAGGATTTACGCATTGTTGACCACAAACTTTACAGATGGAAAGCAGGATTTTAAAAAACCTGTGTAAAACGGTGTAATTTGATAATTCTCAACTTTTACAAAAACGAAAACAACTGATCTATAAATTGTGTGAAAAGCTGTGGTTTTAGGAGAATCGGAAAGATAAATCCAAAAATTGCACCTAATATATGGGCATCATGGGCAACATTGTCCGTGCTTTTTTTACTCATTTGGTAGGAATAAAAAAGGTAACCAACTGCAAATAAAATGCCGGGGATCGGAAGTATTCCAAAGAAGTATAGCTTTTCCCATGGATTGAAAAAGATAAACGCAAACAGCATTGCCGAAACTGCACCCGATGCTCCAACAGCGTTGTAGTAATAATTATTCTGGTGTTTTATTAAACTCCAAATATTGGAAGCCAGAATTCCACCAAAATATAGCATAAGGAAATAAGCGGTTGTTCGATTTCCAAAGTAGTAAGAAAAATACTGTTCAATACCACGGCCAAAAAAAAACAGAACAAACATATTCACAAGTAAATGCGACCAGTTTGCGTGTATAAAAGCATGAGAAATCAGTCGGTAATACTGTTTTTGATGCACAACTTTTGCTGCATTAAACTGTAGCTTTTCCATTAAATCGTGATTTTGAAAAGCCATGTACGATACCAGGACAGAAACACCTATTATTATATATGTAATCATTTAATGCAGTATTTTATAAATCATTTCCTTCTGTAAATCACCGGTGCTCACCGCCGATGAAGTATCGAAACCTTTGCTTTTCATATCATATTCACGCAAAATTCCGATTATTTCGTATAGTTTTGTGGGTGTGAATTTTTTTGCTGCGGCAATTACATTTTTTGCCGCAAACGGATGCATTCCCAACTGGGATGCAACGTTTCCTTCCGATTTGTCTTTTAAGAAATGATATGCAAACATATTTGAAAAGAAACCAAAAAGCGTTGGAATTGTTCGTTGGATGGGGTTTGTTGTTGGATTTGCACCAAAATACTGAACGATTTGGTTGGCTTTAAAAATATTTTTCTCGCCAAGTGCATTTTGGAGTTCGAATAAATTATACTCCTTACTTAACCCGATATTTTTTTCAATATGATCGGGAGTGATTTTGTTTGTGTTTTTAACAGCAATTATCAGTTTGTTGAGTTCGTTTGCGACTTTGCCCAAATCAGCTCCCAGATATGAAGTTAAAAGTTGCGCAGCCTGCGGCGTAATTGTAAAATCCCTCGCAGCAAGATAACTGTCAATCCAGTTGGGAAGTTTCCACTCCTTTATTTTATCTGAGGTAAAAATTACGCCATTCTTTTTAATGGCCTTTGCTAATTTAGTCCTCGAATCAAGGTTCTTGTATTTATAGTCTAATACCAAAACAGTTGATGCCAGCGGTTTCTCTGCATAAGATGCAAGCACTTCAATTTTTGCTAGGCTTTGCGCTTCTTTTACAATAATTACCTGTTTCTGCGCCATCATCGGGAAACGCAGGCAACTTTCGGCTATGGTAATTGCATTTGAATCTTTTCCGTAAAAAACAGTTTGGTTAAAACCCTTTTCAGCTTCAGTCAAAACATTTTTCTCGATATAATTCGAAATTTCATCAATATAATATGGTTCTTCACCCTGTAATAAATAAATAGGGTGAATAATCTTCTTTTTCAGGTTTTGAATAATTGGGTCGAAATCCATTTTAAAATCTTAGGTGTTTTACCGAAAGTCCGTTATTTTTAATTTCCAAAAGTGCTTTAATGCCTGTGTCGATGTGCAAATCCACATATTCGGAGGAGACTTTGAAATCGCTTGCTGCAGTTTTAACTCCGCTTGAAATCATTGGTTGATCCGAAACAAGCAGTAATGCCCCAGTTGGTATTCGGTTAGCAAAACCAACGGTAAAAAGGGTTGCCGTTTCCATATCAATGGCCATGGCGCGGGTTTTTGTAAGGTATTTTTTAAATCTTGTGTCGAATTCCCAAACCCTGCGGTTGGTTGTAAAAACTACTCCGGTCCAGTAATCCTGCTCTTCATTGCGCAAAATGTGCGAAACTGCACGTTGCAGATTAAATGCCGGCAAGGCAGGTATTTCGGGTGGCATATAATCGTTTGATGTTCCTTCATTGCGTATTGCAGCAATTGGAAGTATTAAATCTCCCAGTTTGTTTTTTTTCTTCAAACCTCCGCATTTTCCTAAAAAAAGTACAGCCTTTGGTTTTAATGCTTCAAGCAAATCCATAATAGTTGCAGCATTTGGACTGCCCATTCCAAAATTTATCATCGTTATCCCATCAGCTGTGGCGCTTGGCATATTTTTGTCACCGCCATCAACAGGAACGCCAAATTTATGGGCAAATTTATCGACATAACTCTGGAAATTGGTTAGTAAAATATACATCCCGAAATCCTCGAGTTTTTTACCAGTATATCTGGGAAGCCAGTTATCGATAATCTCCTTTTTTGTCTTCATGAAACCATTTTTTACCTTTGAACAAAAGTAACAACCTTTTTATTTGGTTTGCTTGCAAATGTAAGTTTTTACATTTCTTTTGCCAAAACGGGTTTACTGGAAATAATCAATCAAAGGATGGAAAAATTAAATCTGCCGGAATATGATTTCAGAACAAAAATAGAAGACGAAAAACCTTTCATTTTTGATGCGATTCGCAAAAAATTTGTGGTTTTAACACCTGAGGAATGGGTGCGTCAGAATTTTATCCAGTATTTGAAAACGGAAAAAAAATATCCCGAATCATTGATGGCTGTGGAAAAGCAAATTATGGTCAATCGAAATCAAAGGCGTTTTGATTTGCTGATTTATTTACGAAACGGCCAACCGCACTTAATTGCCGAATTTAAAGCCCCAGGTGTAAAAGTCACACAGGAGACATTCGACCAGGTTGTACGCTACAATATGTCGCTGCGGGTTGAAAGGGTAATAGTATCCAATGGTTTGCAGCATTTCGCCTGTGAAATAGATTATATTAAAAACAGTTATTCTTATTTGCCTGAAATTCCTGTTTTTTGTGAAAGGTGCAGGGTGGATGGGCAGGGATTTAGTTGAAAGTTTAAGCTAACATTTTTTGAAGAAATATTTCATCACCCCAGCCAGCCAAACTTTTTAGCCAGTTTTTTTTGATGCCCGATTGGGTAAAACCTACCTTTTCAAATAAATGGATACTTGCTTCATTTTTTGCTGAAATGTTGGCAAACAACTGTTTCAGTCCCAGTACTTCAGTGGCATAACCGAATATAGCATTCAACGCATCGGAAGCATAACCGTGATTTCTGTTTTCAGACTTATGGATTAAAATACCAATTCCGGCCCGCATGTGGTATGGGTCGAAATCAAATAAATCAACAGCGCCAACAGCCTCACCGGTGTCGTTTTGAATAATCAGGCGTAACTGCTTGGTTTCGTAGATATCTTTGGCTGATTCTTTTAAATATTCGGCAAGAATATATTTTGAATAGGGTGTCCGTGTATTGCTCACTTCCCAAATTTCCATGTTGTTTTCCCATTCGTAAAGCAAGTCAATGTCATCGGTTTCGAGCGGACGAAGTGATATTTTTCCGTATGCGAGGTGGTTGTTCATAATTAAATTTCAATTAAATCATGTTCCTGAACAATTCCGGATTCTATTTTTTTGATGGAATCCAAAAGTCTTGTCCTGTGCTTTTCTGAATCCAACAAATACTCGGTTTCCTTGAACGAATTGTATTTTTCAAGTGACATTAAAACAAAACTTTTCACTGTTTTCATTTGCTTTTGATTGCTATAAAGGTCAAATGTACGTACTTTTTCAATTAAAAAAGGTGGAGAAAAATAGAGGTATCTTGGAAAGCTAAATTCAAACCACCAAATCATACAATTTAAATAATTTATTTTAGTTTTGTGAACTTGTTAAATAATTTTATAAAGATTAAATTTCAAAAGAATGAGAAACCTGATATTGTTATTTTTTATGTCCGTAGGTTTTTGGAGTTGCCAGTCAAAATATCCCGGTGTTCCGGAATCATATCATGTGCTTTTAGATTCAGCATTTGTCAAGGCAGGAGAAAATGGCGTTGAAATTCAAAAAGCTTTAGCAGAAGCTCCCAAAGAACAAAAAGAAGGTATGGCATTTATTATTAGTTACATGCCAAAGCGGGATTTAACAACTTTAAGCGCTGAATTTTTACTTGAAAATGCTGAATATGCATACAAAGCCCGCGAAAAATATGCATGGTGTGCTGAACTTCCTGATTCTGTTTTCTTTAACGAAGTTTTGCCTTATGCCAATATTTCGGAAACCCGTGACCCGTGGAGAAAGGATTTCTTTGAACGTTTTTCGAAATATGTTGACGATAAAGACAATATTGTTGATGCGATTTTTGCAATTGCACGCCCGATAAACAAAGAGGTTAACGTTGAATACAACACAAAACGCTCGAAGACGGATTCAAGCCCAAAAGAAGCTATGGCTGAAAACATGGCTACCTGCACTGGTTTATCAATTATTTTGACAGATGCTTTCCGGTCGGTAGGAATTCCATCGAGACTGGCGGGAACAGCAATGTGGACCAATTTCAAAGGTAATCATACCTGGAGCGAGGTTTGGGTCGATAATCAATGGCAATTCATTGAATATTATCCTGATACACTCAATAAATCATGGTTTTTAGCCGATGCCGGGAAGGCCGACCCAAACAATATGTTGCACTGGATTTATGCTACATCTTATAAACCTACCGGAATGCCGTATTATGCAGGGGTAAGTTCGAATACATTATTTGATGTCATTGATTTAACCCTTTTGCCCGAACAAGTGAAATCCCGTTTTGAACGAATGAAATCCCGTTCTGCAGATAAAAAACAGGAAGAACCTTACATCTGGGGGGTAAATGTCACAAAAAAATACATTGACTTATATCAGGAATCACTGATGAACAACAAATTAAATGAAGATGAATTAATGGCCAATTTTGTTGTTTTTAAAGATGCTGACACAACAAGAAGTGAGTCGAGAATTAAATGCCGGATTGATATTGTTGAAGGCGAAAACAATGTTGATTTTGGATATTCGCCTTTGGACACAGATGACATGAACCTATTTTTGAAAATCAAGCTAAAAAAAGGAACTAAATACAAAGCAGTAGTTACAAACCCTGCGGAAAAAATAAACCAAACATTTGATATTAAAACAGGCGAAGATTCTACAGATGAATTCAAACTGGTTTTGAAGATTAGTTAATCTGTGATATCTGTGTTTGCATAAAAAAGCTTTAATTTATTATCAATGCGAAATCTACTTTCTCTTCTTGTACTTGTTTTAATAACATCAGCAGCCTTTGCCCAATCAACAAATATTGTAACCCATAATAAAATATTGATCAACACTGATCCTTCGAAAGGAGTAAAAAGTTTCACGAATTGGGGTGTGTTTCCTGATAAAGCTAAAGATGTGCGCCGGATTATAATGAAAGTTACACTTGCTTATCCGAAAGACCGGCCAATTGCGCACTGGGATTATATGGATCGAATAAATATCCTTAGAAAAGGAGGTGTGAAAGGGAACAATATCAATTTCGAAATTGGCAGAATGCTAACTCCTTACGGGAGTAATTTTAAAGAGGACTGGAGTTATACCTGGCAAATTGATGTTACCGATTTTGAGTCGTTTTTACGTGACAGTGTTGAAATTGAATATCTCCATTCAGGGTATGAATCACCCGGTTTGGGTTGGGATTTGACAATTGATTTTGACTTCCTTTTTGGACAGCCTGTTGCCAAATTTATTTCAGTCGAGAAAATGTGGGACGGAGGTTTTCAATATGGAAATCCTGAAAATGATATTGAAAAAAGTTTGAATCCCATCAAAATAAAAACTGCAAAAGGAGCTTCCTTTGGTAGGTTCAGGATTCAGCATACTGGTCATGGAATGGATCAGCCAAGTGGTTGCAGCGAGTTTTGCAGTCGTTGGCGCGAGTTTATTGTTGACGGCAAAGTTGTTGACCACCGCGATATGTGGAAAGACTGCGGTGAAAACCCGCTGTACCCGCAGGGCGGCACCTGGATTTTTGACCGTGCTTACTGGTGTCCCGGCGATTTGCAGGTTCCAGATGTTATTGATGTTCAGCTCACAAAATCAAAACACACGCTCGATCTCGACATGGAGCCTTTTACTGCAAAAAACATTGATCAGCCCAAAGAGCAAATCACTTCTTACTTTTTCCAGTTTGCCAACCCGGCAAATTTGAATGATGTGGCCATTGAAGAGATAATCGCTCCAAACAAAGCCGATAATTACAACCGTTATAATCCAACAGGTTTCAGCCCACGCATAAAAATAAGGAATCTTGGAAAGGAAAACCTGAGGACGCTCCAAATCATATACAAAACAGTTGGTTTCGCTGAAGAAAGCTTTACATGGAAAGGAGATCTTGCTTTTTATCAATCCGCAATAATTACACTACCCGGAATAATAGATGCAAAACCTGGAATCAATACATTTTCTGTAGTTCTTGCCGAACCAAATGGTGTTGAAGATGAATGGGATGGCGATAACAATATGGAATCAGAATTTAATGATATTCCAACAATTCCTTCGAAAATTGTAATCGATTTCCTTACCAATAATAAACCAAAAGAGAATTCACTCTTTATTGTGAACCATGAAAATGACACGGTTTACATGCTTACACCGGAAATGTTGGAGCCAGCAACAAAGTATTCTGATACACTCGATTTGGCAGAAGGAAATTATTTTTTGATGCTAACTGACTCGGTTGGCGATGGCCTTGAGTTTTGGTTTCAGCCACGTGCCGGTTACGGGAGATTGCAGTTAAAAGATATCAATGGGAATTTCATTAATTTGTTTGAAAGCGATTGTGGAAATGGTCAGTTTTACGCTTTTCGTGCAGATAATGATGCTGTTGTGGATACAACGATTGAACAACTCACCGTAAATATATTTCCGAGAATGGTAAAAGATAATTTGTCAATTTATACCACAAGCAATAAAACGTCAACCCTAAAAGTTCGGATTACGAAGGATGGGGAATACATTGAAACACACGAATATACAAACGTAAAAGAGTCGGTTACCGGGCTGGATGTTAAACATTTAGCTGAAGGTCGATATGTTATGGAAATTTATGTAAATGGCGAACACAAAATGAACAGAAGGTTTAACAAGTTATAATGTTTTTATTTTGATGGATTTCAACCTTAATTTGATAATTTTGATTGCTAGAATTATCAACTAAATCCAATTAAAATGAAAAATTCGATCTTGTTTTTTCTGATTCTGTGTTTTCCTATTCTTACGATTGCTCAAACCAGTAAAGTTTACGACAACCTTTCCATGAAAAGTGAAATACTGAAAATGGAACGGAAATATGCCATTTACCTGCCACCCGGATATGAAACTTCGGAACGCAGCTACCCTGTTTTATATTTATTACACGGGAGTGGCGACGATCAAACAGGCTGGGTGCAATTCGGCGAAGTTCAACACATTGCCGACAAAGCAATTGCTGACGGCAGTGCAACTGCAATGATTATTGTAATGCCCGATGCAAATACCGGACAACGTGGTTATTTTAACAGCATAAAAGGTGACTTTAGGTATGAAGATTTTTTCTTTGAAGAGTTTATACCTTTTGTTGAAAAAACCTACCGGATCAGGGCAGAAAAACGCTATCGTGCCGTTGCCGGACTTTCAATGGGTGGCGGTGGAACCTTTATTTATGCACTTCGCCATCCCGAACTTTTTTCATCGGCTTGCCCGTTAAGCGCTTCTTGTGGTCCATTGAATATGGATGATATGCAACGCTACAAATCGCGACAAGGAATGCAGGATGCTACTGATGAACAATTAGAAACCTATTTCAAAAAACACAGCGTTTTGGAATTGGTAAAAAACATGCCCGATGACAAGAAAAAAGCTGTTCGCTGGTTTATCGATTGTGGCGATGATGATTTTTTATACGAAGGCAATTCGCTGGTACACATTGAAATGCGCAAAAAGGAAATTGCACACGAATATCGCGTTCGCAACGGATCACACAGCTGGACTTATTGGCGTGAATCATTGCCGGTTGTATTGGGATTTATTTCAGATGCATTTCATCAGTATTAATGGTGGATGGAATCTTGTTTTCTGCTATTTGTCTTTTTAACGATTCAAATTTTTAACGATGATAAAATTACTTCTTTTTCTTTTTTTACCGTTTTTTTTGAATGGAAATGAATTCCGGCAAAAAGACGAAAATAAAGAACAACGTGTTGTTTTTCAGTTAGAAGACAGAGAAATTCTTGAAAAGGTTTTTGAAGTTTTTAAAAATGATCAAAACACTCCGGTTTCAGTTTTAATGGTAAAAGTGGGCTCTTTTTTTAAAGAAACTCCATACACGGCTGCAACTTTGGAAATCAATCCTGATATGGAAATGCTGACAATCAATTTACGCGAAATGGATTGCACAACATTTGCCGAAAATGTTTTGGCCATTTCCCGGGTCATTAAAAATGGCACCCCAACATTTGAAAAATTTGCGCTTGAGTTGCAAAATATCCGCTACTATGAAGGGAAAATTGATGGTTATACTTCTCGGATTCATTATTTTAGCGATTGGATTTTTGAAAACGACAGGAATGGTACTGTTAAAGCGGTTTCAAAAGAAATCGACGGAACGATATATCCGAAAGCCATAAACTTTATGAGCACCCATCCGGAAAGCTACATACCATTGAAAAACCATCTTGAAATGCAAAAGATAGTAGCCCAAAAGGAAATCGAAATATCGGCACGCAAAACCTATTTTATTCCTAAAGAGAACATTGGGAATATTGAATCCAAATTGCAGGATGGTGACATTGTTGGGATTACAAGTCGGGTAGATGGATTGGATATTTCGCATGTTGGAATTTTGGTTCGAAAGGATGGAAGGATTCATTTGATGCACGCTTCCACAAAAGCAAAAAAAGTGATAATTTCAGATGAAACTTTAGAGGATTATTTACTAAACAGCAAATCGGTAACAGGAATTATGGTGGCAAGACCAAATTAAAGAAGTTCAAAGTTTCGGGTTTAAAGTTGATAGTAGTGCTCCAAATCCGAAACCATAAATACAGAACAAAATACTTTTAATACTATGAAGAAACTGCAAATCACATTTCTCGCAATTTTTTTAACCGCAGTCTTTTTTGCAGGTTGTCAGCAGAGAAAAGAGATAAAACCCAATCAACCCAATATCGTCTACCTTTTGGCCGATGACATGGGGATGGGGGATTTAACATGTTACAATCCCGAATCAAAAATTCCAACACCCAATATGGACGCATTGGCGAGGGATGGCATGATGTTCACTGATGCCCACACAAATTCGGCAGTTTGCTCACCAACCCGATATGGAATTTTAACCGGAACCTATGCCTTTCGCACCCGCATGAAATCTGGCGTTTTGTGGGGCAGCTCTCCTCTTTTGATTAAAGAAGGTGAACCAACAGTGGCTTCTTTGCTCAAAGATAATGGATACAATACAGCTTGCATTGGCAAATGGCATTTGGGGTTAGGCTGGCAAGCACTTGAACCCGGGGTTGAGCTTACTGACAAGTGGGAAGATGATATTTCTAAAATTGATTTTTCAAAACCAATACTTTCAGGTCCAAATTCAGTTGGATTTGAAACCTTTTTTGGTATTCCAAGTTCGTTGGATATGCCACCTTATGTATATATTGAAAATCAGTTTGCTCAGGGTATTCCAACAGAAATAACAAGGGAAGGTGGAAGAGAGGGCGCAACAGTTCCGGGATTTAAAGCAAAAAATGTAATGCCCGACCTAACGCAAAAAGCTGTTGATTTTATTAATAACCAAACATCCGAAAAACCTTTCTTTTTATATTTCCCATGGGCTGCACCACATACTCCAGTAGTACCAAATGATGAATTTCTTGGAAAAAGCAATGCAGGAATTTATTGCGATTTTGTTGTTGAATGTGATGCAACTGTTCAACGGATTGTTGCCGCTTTAAAAGAAAATGGGTTGTATGAAAATACAATAGTAATTCTCACTTCTGACAATGGAAGTTCTCCACATGGCTTCCCTATTAAACAGGAAATTGAGTTTAATCATAACACAAGTAATGGTTTCAAAGGCCGAAAATCGCATTCCTACGATGGAGGCCACAGAGTTTCTTTTATCGTAAGCTGGCCGGAACAAATAAAACCCGGTTCTACATCAAATGAAGTAATTTGTTCTACCGATTTATACGCTACGGTTGCTGATTTGCTGGGACATAAAATGGAAGTTAATGAAGCGCAGGACAGTTACAGTTTTTTACCGGTTTTAAAAGGAGAAGAATATTTAAAGCCAATACGCGAGGCCACAATTCATCATTCGTTAAATGGTGATTTTTCAATCAGAAAAGGCGATTGGAAATACGTTGATGCGAAAGGGCACGGTGGTTTTACGGAAATAAGGGAAACGGTGCCTGAGGATTCAATTCAACTATATAACATTGTAACCGATCCATTTGAAACAAAAAACGTTTATTTGGATTACCCGGATGAAGTGAGTGAGTTGAAATTGTTGCTTGAAAAATATAAAACTCAGGGATACAGCAGACCAAAATAATACAATAAATTTAGGTGATTTTCTGGTTTTATACTAGTAGTTCGGGCTTGCAACAACTTGTTGGAGAGGTGAGTTTGATATCTTAATTAAATGATTTAAATGAAATATTCAATCTTTTATCTCGTTAATATTGACAACAAATTGAAAATTGCATACTAAACATTAAATTTGTCATTAAATTCTTTTTAGAAGAAAAATTTATAAATCACATTAACAAATTATTGCTCCATGAAAAAATATATTAAACTGTTGTTTTTAGCGATTGTAATTAATGCTGGTGCAGCATTTATTTCAAATGCTCAGGAAGTGGGTGTCCGGTTTGGTGGCAACAATGGTTATATAGGTCCTGCTGTTGATGTTGTTTTCAGTGCCGGTTCGTTTGATCGGATTCATGCTGATTTGGGGTTTTTTCAAGGAGCAGTTGGCATTGATGCAGTGTGGGATTTTATTCATAATCCAATTAATGGCGAAGCTATAAACTGGTATTTGGGAGTTGGTCCTTCAACATATTTTGGAAAAGATTTACTGTTAGGTGTAAGCGGAGAAATTGGCCTCGAGTATCGCTTTGAAAATGTTCCCATTGCATTTGGACTTGATTGGCGGCCAACGTTTTGGCTAATTGAAGAAACCAAATTTGGATCTGGTTCTTTTGGTGTTAACTTTCGTTTTGTTATAGGAGATTAAAATCAATAAATAATACGATGGAAAAGTACCTTGCCGGTACTTTTTTTTTTGTGCTTAAATTTATTTCAACCCAACCCACCATTGTTTAAAAAGTTGAGCAGTGTCTTTTATGTAAACTATTTCGCCAATTATTGGTGTAATCAATGGCTGCTTTACCGATTCATTGAATGCAGAAATCGCTTTTAATGGTTCATCCCAACTATGGTTTGCCAGCGCAAATTTCGATGAATGTACCGGAAACAAACGTAAGGCTTTCAGATCTTTGGCTGCCTGCAAAACTTCTTCGGGCATCATGTGAATATATTTCCAACTTGTATTGTACTGTCCATTTTCCAGAATTGCCACATCAAAGCCACCAAACTTTTCTCCGATTTCTGCAAAATGTTCATCATAACCGCCGTCTCCCCCAATAAAAATGCGTGTTGATGGAGTTTGCAAAACAAACGATGCCCAAAGTGTTTGGTTGGGTTTTGTGCCTCTTCCCGAGAAATGACGAGCCGGGGTTACATCAACTGTAAAACCATCTTCCAATTTAATATGGTCATACCAATCGTTTTCATAAATAATTTTTGAATCGTATCCCCAACTTTCCAAATGTGCACCGTTTCCTAATCCTGTTATCACTTTCCCAACTTTCGGTTTTAGCGCAGTTACAGTTTTATAATCTAAATGATCCCAATGGTCATGGGTGATAATCAGATAATCAATTTCAGGAATATCATCAGGAGTGTAGATGTCGGTACCTTTGAATGATTTTATCATAAACGAAAAAGGCGAAGCATTTCCACAAAAAACAGGATCAACCAAAAATCGTTTTCCGTCGATTTGCATAAAATACGAGGAATGGCCAAACCAAACAAGAATATCTTTGTCGTGATCCAAATTCAGTAAATCAGTTTTTACTGATGGAATTACCTCAACCGGTCGCCTGTTTTTTGCCGTGAACATGTCTTTCATAATCTTTGAAAAACCACCTTCACCTGTCATTTGAGGGGTGAGATTTAAATTTGTGAAAGATCCATTTTTGTAATTAGGTGAGTTTTCAATTCTTGTCAAACGTTCGTCAGTTGGTAATTTTCCAAATTTAGGATGCTTAAGAAATATAAAAACACCCACAACAATAATGAGAATAATAGTAAACAATATGATCATAATTCGTTTCAATTTCATTTTACAAAGAATGTTTACGCCTGTTTTGGGCGTTATTACTAGTGTAAGCAAACACCTTTTGGTAAGAAATGTTTTTTCTGTGATTCAAAATTCAGGTAATCTTAATATGGAGTAAAAAATGGGAACTAGTCTAAAATTCCAAGCGAATCGCCTGTGTGTGAATCTTTTGATTTAAAATATCGGCGCAACAAAACCTTTTTCAAATCGCGGACAATTACCTGATGAGCAACAATTTCAACGTGGTTGTAATGTGGCAGTTCACGCTCGGCCCGTGCTATTTCGCGTTCAGTAATGTCAACCTGGTAAAGTACCGAAAGGAGTAGGTCGTAATTGCGTTCGAGCAAAATTGTAATTTGATCGATCAGTTGATTGTGCAATTCATTGTATGCCTGAGTTGTATCGCCCGAAAAGGTGATTTCTACGCCAAACATTCCAAAATCCTTCATAATTTGTTCTGCAGTTTCCTTTACAATGTCAGCCTGGTTTAAAAAGTTGGAAACGTTGTTGTTGCTTACCTGTGGAAGTTCCATTTTTAATTTTTTTTCAAAACTATGTAAATTTAATTGAAGTCAAATTTTTGAACTAATATTCCTATTTTTAACCCACAAAATCTTTAAATCGTAATAACATGAAAAAATTTTCTTTATTATTTGTTTTTGTTGCATTTACACTGATTTCAACCGCTCAAAAAGCACCGGTACCCAATGAATTCAGTAATCCAACAATTTTTGTTGGATCTGTTGTAACCGACCTGGCTAAATCGGTAGATTTTTATACAAACATTATTGGGATGACAAAAACAAGTGAATTCTCTGTTGACGGACCAAAAGCCAAAGAACTTGGGTTAACCGACGGTCGCAAAATTGATGTAACCGTGTTGAAACTCCAAGATAGCCCGCAAGCCAACGAATGGAAGCTGATGAGTTTTGGAACAAAACCAGGTCACAAAAAACCAAATTATCTGCACGATGATACTGGAATGCAATACATTACCATTTTAGTGAACCATTTGGAACCAATCATAAAACGCATTGAAAAAAACAACATTAAAATTCTCAGTGGTAAACCTTCTGATTTAGGTGAAGGACGCTTGTTTATTTTGGTGCAGGATCCCGACGGGACTTTTATTGAGTTGATCGGGGCAATGTAGGTTTGAGTGAATGTTTGAATGAGTAAAAGCGGAAGTTCATTGTTTTCACAGAAATTCAAATCTAAATTACCAACTAAAAAATCCTGTAACATTCAGCATAAATGGGTGTTACAGGATTTCCTTATTTAAACAACCAAGAACATGCTTTCAGGTGATTTTAAATTTCACTAATTTCGAACAAAATTAGGATCTGTTCTGATTTTAACATGAAAGTTGCAATGAAAAAGGAAAATCAGGAAAAAGCTACATATAGAAAGCTTACAGCGAAAGAGGAGATATTTAACAGTATCACGCATGGAATTGGTGTTTTATTGAGTATTGCAGCACTCGTAATTCTTATTGTATTGGCTGTAGGAAAAGGGGATGCGTGGCACATAGTTAGTTTTTCAATTTTTGGGAGCACGATGGTTTTATTATATCTGGCTTCCACGCTTTACCACAGTTTTACAAAGGAAAGAGTGAAAAACCTGTTTGCGAGGTTCGATCATGCGGCA
>JBFHJA010000035.1:0-17099 GCA_041596165.1 Draconibacterium sp.
AAGCGACGAATTGCCTATTGCAAAATCAACTTTATCACAACATTTGAAAGAATTAAAAGATGCCGGGTTAATTCAAGGTGAAACTGAAGCACCAAGAATAAAATATTGCATCAACAAAGAAAACTGGAAAGAAGCGCAACAACTTTTTAAACAGTTTCTGGGAATCTAAAAAAATTTAGAAACAATGTTCGTTGTTTTACGAATAGCGAACTAAAAAAGTAAAAACATGGATTTAAACAATTTAAAACTTGCAAACATGGAAATAAAAGTCCTTGGCACAGGGTGTGCAAAATGCAAATCGCTTGAGAAAGCGACAAAAGAAGCTGTTGAAAAAACAGGAGTAAATGCAACTATCACAAAAGTGGAAGACATTGTTGAAATTATGAAATTTGGCGTAATGACAACCCCTGCATTGGTAATTGATGGAAAAATTGTAGTAAAAGGGAAAGTCCCTTCGATAGATGAACTTTCAAAATTATTAACCAAATAATCAATCAAAAAATGAAAAAATTAATCAGCACTTTAAGTTTTATCCTATTTGTAGGAGGTTTTGCCGTTTCAGCACAATGTTGGAACAACGCATTGGCCGATAATTCAACCAGCTCAAAAACAACAGCATGTTGTACTGAAACTCAAAAAACAGGCGAAGTAAAAGCCTACTATTTTCATGGGAATGTTCGTTGCGTAACATGCGAGGCAGTTGAAAAAGTTTCGAAAGAAGCAATTAAAGAGTATTATGGCGACAAAGTTAGTTTTGAATCTATTAACAGGGATGAAGAAAAAAACAAGACATTGGTGGCAAAATACAAAATTAGCGGAACCGCACTTTTAATCGACAACGGGGAAAAAACGGTTAACCTGACCAACGATGCGTTTTTAAATGCCCGTACCAAACCCGAAAAATTAAAAGACAAATTGAAATCGACCATCGATTCGATGATGTAAGCATGGAGATATTACAAAATTTTTTGGAAACGTCGCAGTTTCCAATATTCACGGCATTTATACTGGGGCTGATGACCGCCATCAGCCCCTGCCCTCTCGCAACCAATATTACAGCCATTGGCTTTATAAGTAAAGATATAGAAAGTCAGCGAAAGGTATTTGTTAACGGCTTGGTTTATACTTTAGGTCGGGCAATATCATATACAGCAATTGGTTTACTTTTCTTTTTTGGAGCAAGTCAATTCGAGTTCGCAGGGTTCTTTCAGACATGGGGCGAAAAATTATTGGGCCCGCTTTTAATCATCATCGGCTTGTTTATGCTTGGAGTTTTAAAACTCAAAATCCCCGGCATTGGTTCCTTAACCGAAAAAATGGAAGACAAATCGAACAGTGGTTTTTGGGGCGTTCTTTTATTGGGGATTGTTTTTGCCCTTGCATTTTGCCCATACAGCGGGGTACTTTATTTCGGGATGCTTATACCTATGACAATCAGCAGTGCAAGCGGTTTGTATTTGCCCGTGTTTTTTGCCATTGCTACAGGAATACCCGTAATAATTTTTGCATGGCTCATAGCATTCAGCGTAGGTTCAATCAGCAATGTTTACAATAAACTAAAAACCTTTGAACTGTGGTTCAGACGGGTAGTTGCAGTAGTGTTCATTTTAGTTGGCCTGTATTATATCATTACGATTTATTTATAAAAACAAATCCCCCATTCCATTTTAAACAGAAAATAAAACAATACGAATTATGAGTGAATCAAATTCATTAGCAAGCAATTACAACGGAGGTGTATTTATATCTTCTGAAAAAGAAATCTCAGATGCCCCCGAAAACATGAGGAAAAAGAAACATATAACTTTGCTGATTTCTATCGGCATTGTTTTACCAGCCTTGCTTGCTTTGTATCATTACCTGCCTGTAATGGTCGATTACCTGACTTTCGATTTGTTCCAGTTAAAATCTGATACACATATCGGCGAGGCAATTAATTTTTTTATTTACGATACAGTCAAGATTTTAATCTTACTTTTTCTAATCAGCAGTTTGATGGGCCTGGTAAATGCCTATTTTCCTGTTGACCGTTTACGGGTTTATCTGACCACAAAAAAAATGTATGGACTTGAATATTTCTTCGCATCGTTTTTTGGGGCGCTAACACCTTTCTGCTCATGTTCATCCATACCTTTATTTATAGGTTTTGTAAACGGCGGAATTCCACTTGGCGTAACATTTTCGTTTTTAATTACTTCGCCATTGGTAAATGAAGTTGCTGTTGCCATGTTTCTCGGTTTATTCGGAATTAAAGCAACAATGATTTATGCTGTGAGTGGGATTTTAATGGGTACGATTGGTGGTTTTATACTGGGGAAATTAAAACTCGACCGTTACCTCAGCGATTGGGTACAACAAATTCAAGCGAGTTCACAGCAAGTATCACAGCAATGGGAATCGGAAAAAACGCCGTTTATCGAACGCTTGCCTGGCATCATTCAGGAAGGTTGGGATATTGTGCGCAAAGTACTTTTATATGTAATTATTGGTATTGCAATTGGCGCTGCAATGCATGGTTTTGTACCCGAAAACTTTTTTACTGAGTATTTATCGGCCGATAAATGGTATGCTGTTCCTTTGGCGGTAATTCTGGCTGTGCCTATGTATGCCAACGCAGCGGGAATTGTTCCCGTTATTCAGGTTTTTGTTGCCAAAGGAGTTCCTCTTGGTACTGCTATTGCTTTTATGATGGCTGTTGTTGGCCTATCGTTACCCGAAGCAACTTTACTCAAAAAGGTAATGAAATGGAAACTAATCGGAATTTTCTTCGGAACAATTACCGTATTTATAATTTTGTTGGGATTTTTATTTAACTGGATACTTTAAAAAATTAAAATGGATAGACGAAAAGCAATGAAAGTAGCTGCAGGCGCTTTCGCCGGTACAGGAATCGGTATATTTACGCTTTCAACGGCCTTTAAACCTGAAAAACAAGCGAAAGTAGAACCTTCTAAAATTGATTACAACGAATCAACGGAAACCAGCTGGAATTACGTTCCGCTCGACCCTGCTGTTACAGCTCAGTTGGCATATACATTTTACAGCGAAGGAAGTTGTATGTACGCAACAGTGAAAAGTATTGTTTCGCAGTTGTCAGAACAAATCGGAGAACCATTCACAACATTTCCTACTCACCTGTTTAAATACGGCCACGGTGGTGTTGGTGGTTATGGAACCATTTGCGGAACTTTAAACGGTGCAGCTGCACTAATCGGCTTGCTTGTGAGCGACAAAAATATTCAGAATAAAATGATAGCCGACATTTTTAGGTGGTACGAGCAGGAACCCTTGCCGTCATTTAGCCCGCAAAACGCTAAATTTGAATATGTTCCGGTAAAAAGTGTTTCAAATTCAGTTTTGTGTCATGCATCAAATACAAATTGGTGTAAAACCGCCGGGTTTAAAGTCGACAGCAAAGAACGCAAAGAACGATGCAGCAGAATGACCAGTGATGTCGCCTACAAAGTTACAGCCGCACTTAACGACCTGTACAACAATACTTATGTCGCCGATACTATTAGCAACGACGATGCTAGCAATTGCCTGGCGTGTCATGGCAGCGAAGGAAAAGTAAACAATGCCTCAGTACAAATGAACTGTACCTCGTGTCATCCAAAATCGTTGGGACACCGCATTTTTGCTGACGTACATTACAAAATAATGGAGTAATTTCATGCTTTAATACAGCATTATTTTTCAATTAAAATTTAAAATAATGAAAACGAAATCAATTGGTTTTATTGGTGGAGGTAGAATCACACGGATTTTCCTTCATGGGCTTTCCAACAAAAAAGCGTTACCTGAAAATGTAAAAGTTTTTGAACCCAATGCTGAAACCTTGAAGGCATTGCTGACTGAATTCCCGGGTGTTGAAGCTTCCAGTTCTGCATTAGATTCAGCCGGACAAGAAGTAGTTTTTATTGCTGTTCATCCTCCTGTTGTTATGGAAACATTACAGGCAATAAAAGGTGCAGTCTCTAAATCGACAATAATTATTTCTCTTGCCCCTAAAATCACGCTCGAAAAAATGGCTTCTGTACTTTCGACAAAAAAATTGGCAAGGATAATTCCAAATGCTACATCGTTTATTAATGAAGGCTACAATCCAGTAACATTTGCACCCGGTTTCGATGAGAAAGAGAAACAACAATTACTGAAATTGTTGAAAAAGCTGGGCAAAACCTTTGAAACAGACGAGCCCAAACTCGAAAGTTATGCCATCGTTTCTGCCATGCTACCAACTTATTTTTGGTTCCAGTGGCAGGAGATGGAAAAAATTGCGATCGAAACCGGACTCACTGCAAAAGAAGCAAAGAAAACAGTAAGCTCAACCCTAAAAAAGGCATTAAAACTTTATTACAAACCGGGTTTGACTTCAGCCGGGGTAATGGATTTAATCCCAATAAAACCTATCGGCGAAAACGAACCAGACATCAAGAACATACTGAATACCAAACTACTAGGGTTATTTCAAAAAATAAAACCCTAATTCATGCTTAAAAAAGTTCTTCCCTGGATAGTATTTGTTTTGCTTTTTGCATTACTGATTCTTGGCTTTTCGTTAAAAGACAGCATGAATAAATCTATCTCTGAATGGATGAAAACACAGGCATCCCCCGAAATAACTCAATCGGGGAATGCTTTGATTGATTCGCTTTACAACTATTCTGCAAATAGATTGAACTACGAAATAACTTTTCTCGAATTTGGCGCAACAGGCTGTTCAGCCTGCAAACGCATGGAAAGTGTGATGGAAGAAATAAACTCAAAATACGCCAAAACAAATGTTGTTTTCTTGAATGTTTTAAAACCCGAAAGCCAAAACCTGATGAAACTCTATGGAATTGCCACTATTCCAACTCAAGTTCTTTTAGATATAAATGGCAAGGAGTTTTTCAGACACAATGGATATATTTCAAGCACTGATTTAGAAAAAGAAATAATTCAAAAAGATTAAATTTTGATTACAGACCGACGTATGTGTACGTCATTAAAAATATTTGACGTATATTTGCGTCATATAGAACAGGAACAGTACAAACAAAATCATGGCGAGTTCTTCCGAATACCAGTGATTACAACAAAAAAGCAATAAATTATAATAATATGAAGGTCTTAATTTTATGTACAGGCAACAGTTGCCGCAGCCAGATGGCGCATGGTTTTTTACAATCGTTCGACAAAAACATTACTGTGCGTTCAGCGGGGACTGAAGCATCGGGAAAATTGAACGCCAAAGCCGTAAAAGCAATGGCAGAAATCGGGGTCGATATCAGCAACCACACCTCCGATTCGGTAGACATGTACCTCAACGATGAGTGGGATTATGTAATTACTGTTTGCGGCGGAGCCAACGAAGCGTGCCCGGCATTTTTGGGAAAAGTAAAAAACCGTTTGCACATTGGGTTCGACGACCCCTCTCATGCCATCGGAACCGACGAATTTATCTGGAGTGAGTTTATCCGTGTCAGAGACGAAATAAAAGTGGGTTTCCATAAATTTTATGTTGAACAAATTAAACCTCAGTTATAATCATGGGCGAAAAAAAACAAATCGGATTTTTTGAAAAATACCTCACACTTTGGGTTGCCCTTTGCATTGCGGCAGGTATATTAATTGGGAATTTTGCAGGCGAGAGTGTCGATGTTTTGAGCAAAATGGAAGTTTTCAGGGTAAATATTCCTGTTGCCATTTTGGTTTGGTTAATGATTTATCCAATGATGCTGCAAGTAGATTTTTCAAGTATTAAAAACGTTGGCAAAAGCCCAAAAGGACTAATCTTAACTCTAGTTGTTAATTGGCTGATAAAACCGTTTACAATGGCATTTTTTGCATGGATTTTCTTCACAAAAATTTATGCCGCTTTTATCACTCCCGAATTAGCAGGCGAGTACATTGCAGGAGCAATTTTACTGGGTGCGGCTCCTTGCACAGCAATGGTTTTTGTGTGGAGCTATTTAACGGATGGCGACCCAAACTACACCCTTGTTCAGGTATCGGTAAACGACCTCATTATTCTTGTGGCTTTTGTGCCTATTGTTGGCTTGCTTTTAGGCATTACAAACGTCCAGGTCCCCTATGAAACATTGGTTTCGAGCGTTTTAATTTTTGTTGTAGTTCCACTGCTGGCTGGTTATCTTACCCACAAAATATTAATTCGTAAAAAGGGCGAAGAATGGTTCACAAACACTTTGCTACCCAGATTCAAACCCGTTTCCATTTTAGCTTTACTACTTACATTGGTTTTGCTTTTCGCATTCCAGGGGAATACGATTACTGAGAATCCGTTGATTATATTACTTGTAGCAGTTCCGTTAATCATTCAAACCTATTTTATATTTTTCATTACCTGGTTTGGGGGGAGAAAACTCAAATTGCCCCATGCAATATGCTCTCCTTCGGCAATGATTGGTGCAAGCAACTTTTTCGAATTAGCAGTCGCAGTTGCAATTGCCTTATTTGGCCTGCACTCACCGGCAGCACTGGTAACTGTTGTAGGCGTTTTAGTAGAAGTCCCTGTGATGCTCTCCCTGGTAGCATTGGCAAATAAGTGGAAGTATTAAAATTATTTAAAAATAAAAAAACTTGATTTGAACGGCAGAACATTCAGCCAATTTGCAAGACAATAATATTCAAGCACTTAATTTTTCAAGGTTGTTTAAAATTGTTTAAAAACGCGAAAGATTAACAATCAGATAACTTTATTTCGTATTTTTTTTGGAATAGTTTGCTAAATTAGCATTTTTAAAAATTGAAACACTTTTAAATAAAACCAATTTCAAAACCAATCTGAATATGGAAAACAAGCTTCAGGAATTAACCCAAAAACTATATACAACTGGTGTTGAAAAAGCACAAAAAGAGGCAGATAAAATTTTAGCCGAAACACAAAAAAAAGCGGATGAAATTATTTTAAAGGCCAATAATGAAGCCAGTTCTATTATCAGCAAGGCCAAAAACGAAAGTGAAGAATTAAAAACGAAAATTGAGTCAGAGCTTAAACTTTCCTCAAAACAGGTAATTACATCTGTAAAAAACCAGATTACCAATCTTGTCGTTCTTGATATGCTTACAAAAGACATTGAAAAAAGTATAAGCGACAATGATTTCATAAAAAACATTATCGAACTAATGGTTGAAAAGTGGCAGCCTGACGATGCAGAAAGCACCAACCTTCAAATAATTCTGCCTCAAAAAGAAAAGGAAAATTTCAATAAATATATCAAAGAAAAAATTAGCCATTTGTTGAAAAAAGGACTGGAGATCAGCTTTGAAGACAATTTTAAATCAGGCTTTAAAATTGCTCCAAAAGACAACAGTTATATTATCAATTTTGCACAGGAAGATTTCGATAATTTCTTCAAAACCTATTTAAAAGCAAAAACAGCAAACCTACTTTACGGAGAAGAATAATGTTTAAAAGAAACTATTATTACTTAATTGCAGGATTTCCGGATATTCTAATTGACCAAAAGAAAATCCCTTTTTCCCTCATTGAGTTAAAACAGGAACTACAATATCACCTTCACCCCAAGGATTATCAACTTGTTGAGTATCTGTTTTTGCCTTATGACAATATTAATTTTTTAAATATTCTTCAAAAGAAGGAAGCAGAATTCAATCAACTGGGTAACTACAGCGAAAGTTTTTTTATTGACGAAATAAAGGAACCTGAGAATTTACCCGGGTACATGAAGAAATTTCTGGAGTCTTATCGTGAAGAAAATCCAATTCATCCGAATTTAAGCCTTGAAAACCAACTCACCTGGTTATATTTCGATTTCATGCTCGAACAAAAAAACGAGTTTCTACATGATACATTTACCACGATACGCGATATCAACAACATTTTCGCCATTTATAATGCCCGAAAATTTGGTTTGAATATTGAAAATCAAATGATCGGTAATTACGAATTAACCGAAACTGCAAAAAAAACAACTTCCAAAGATTTTGGTTTGGCAAGCGAAATTGAACCGATCGATGAAATAATTGGAATATTCGAGAACAATGACATACTTGAACAGGAAATGTCAATTGACCTGCTTAAATGGAGGCACATGAATGACCTGAATACTTTCAATTATTTTACAATTGAGTTCATTTTAGCCTATGTTCTCGAATTTATAATTATCGAGCGCTGGTCTAACCTTGATGCAGATCAAAGCAAGAAGACTTTCAAAAAAATACTTACTGATTTAGAAAATAGTTTCCAATTTTCCAAAGACTTTAATATCAATGAAAAAAGACGATAAAATAACAAAAGGAAAGATAGCCGGAATTATTGCCAACCTTGTAACTGTTGAGGTTGACGGTCCGGTTTCGCAAAACGAAATTTGCTATATCAAACTGGCTGACATCGACCTTATGGCCGAGGTTATTAAAGTTTTTGAAACTAAGGTCTTTGTGCAGGTATTCGAAAGCACAAGAGGTTTAAAAGTTGGACAGCCAGTTGAATTTACAAATGCCATGCTTGAAGTTACTTTGGGACCAGGAATCCTGTCGAAAAACTACGACGGACTTCAACATGACCTCGACCGAATGGATGGCGTTTTTCTGAAACGGGGCGATTACACACCGGCACTGGATTTTGAAAAACTTTGGGATTATACTCCACTGGCAACCGTTGGAGATACCGTTGTTGCTGGTGACTGGCTAGGAGAAGTTATCGAAAATGTGATGCCACATAAAATTATGGTGCCATTCAAATTCGAAGGTAAATACACAATCAAAAAACTCACACCAGCCGGGCAATATAATGTAAATGAAGTTATTGCAGTGCTAACTGACAGCAAAAACAACGAGGTAAACGTTACCATGACGCAAACCTGGCCGGTAAAAGTGCCGATTAAAACCTATAAAAATAAACCCCGACCATTCAAACTGCTTGAAACCGGAGTAAGAACTATTGATACACTAAACCCAATTGTTGAAGGAGGTACAGGATTTATTCCCGGTCCGTTTGGTAGCGGAAAGACAGTTCTTCAACATGCCATTTCGAAACAAGCTGAAGCCGACATTGTAATTGTTGCGGCCTGCGGTGAACGTGCAAACGAAGTAGTGGAAATTTTTACCGAATTCCCCGAAATTGATGACCCTCGTACAGGAAGGAAATTAATGGAACGTACAACAATTATTGCCAACACTTCAAATATGCCTGTTGCTGCCCGCGAAGCTTCGGTTTACACAGCCATGACACTTGCTGAATATTACCGTTCGATGGGATTAAAAGCGCTGCTACTTGCCGACTCAACCTCACGTTGGGCGCAGGCTCTGCGTGAAATGTCGAACAGAATGGAAGAATTACCAGGGCAGGATGCATTCCCGATGGATTTACCTGCAATTATATCCAATTTCTATTCACGCGCCGGTTATGTTTATTTAA
The DNA here is from genome assembly GCA_041596165.1 of Draconibacterium sp. GTDB lineage: Bacteria > Bacteroidota > Bacteroidia > Bacteroidales > Prolixibacteraceae > Draconibacterium. The sequence goes on from JBFHJA010000035.1 coordinate 9,386, forward strand.
ACAACGGTCAAACCGGCTCAATTACATTTATTGGAACAGTTTCTCCTGCAGGTGGTAACCTGAAAGAACCTGTTACTGAATCGACAAAAAAAGCGGCACGTTGTTTTTATGCACTTTCACAACAACGAGCTGATAGTAAAAGATACCCGGCTGTTGATCCAATCGACAGTTATTCAAAATATCTTGAATATCCTGAATTACAGGAATATCTTAGAAAAAACATCAGCGAAGATTGGATTGAAAAAGTACTCTCAGCCAAAAACTACCTTTTGAGGGGGAAGGAAGCATCGGAACAAATTAATATTTTGGGAGATGACGGTGTTCCAATCAATTATCACTTGAGCTTTTGGAGGGGGGAAGTAATCGACTTTGTAATTCTGCAACAGGATGCTTTTGATGATATTGACAAACAAACTTCACTTGAAAGGCAAAAATTCTTATTGGAAAAAGTTCTCGAAATATGCGAAACAGAATTTAATTTCGAATCATTTGACGAGGTAAATCCTTATTTCAAGCGAGTTATAAACAACCTGAAACAGATGAATTATTCGGAATATAAATCTGATAAATTCAACCAGTATCTCAACGAATTAACTACTATTATCGACGAAAGGAAATAAAAGCATGGAAACAAAAGCATTTCAAAAAATATACACAAAAATTATTCAGATTACCAAAGCAACCTGCTCACTTCGTGCCAGTGGGATTGGTTATGAGGAGCTGGCAATGATTAACGGCAGGCTGGCTCAGGTTGTAAAAATAATTGGTGATGTGGTTACTTTACAAGTTTTTGGTGGTACTGAAGGTATTCCAACAAATGCAGAAGTAGTATTTATGGGAAAACCCCCTGTAATTAAAGTCAGTGATGATTTAGCAGGAAGATTTTTCGATGCTTTTGGAAACCCAATTGATGGTGGTCCGGAAGTCGAAGGGGAAGAACGGGAAATTGGTGGACCTTCTGTAAATCCGGTGCGTAGAAAACAGCCTTCGGAGTTAATTGCAACAGGAATCGCAGGTATCGACCTGAACAATACAATTGTAACTGGTCAAAAAATTCCGTTTTTTGCGGATCCCGACCAACCTTTCAATCAGGTAATGGCAATGGTTGCCATGCGTGCTAAAGCCGATAAAATTATCCTTGGCGGAATGGGACTTACAAATGACGATTACTTGTTCTACAAAAGTGTATTTGAAAATGCAGGTGCCCTCGACCGTATTATCTGTTTTGTAAATACAACTGAAAACCCACCTGTTGAGAGGCTACTTGTACCAGACATGGCTTTAACAACAGCCGAATATTTTGCAGTTGACAAAAAACAAAGCGTGCTCGTTCTTTTAACCGACATGACCTTATATGCTGATGCATTGAGTATTGTTTCAAACCGTATGGACCAGATTCCTTCAAAAGACAGTATGCCGGGATCGCTTTATTCTGATTTGGCAAAAATTTATGAAAAAGCAGTTCAGTTTCCTGATGGTGGTTCAATTACAATTATTGCCGTAACTACGCTTTCGGGAGGAGATATTACTCACGCTATCCCTGACAACACAGGATATATTACTGAAGGACAGCTATTTCTGCGCAAAGATTCGGATATTGGAAAAGTAATTGTCGATCCGTTCCGCAGTCTTTCAAGGTTAAAACAGTTGGTTATTGGTAAAAAAACAAGAAAAGACCACCCGCAGGTAATGAATACTGCGATTCGCTTATTTGCAGATGCAGCACAAGCTAAAACAAAGCTTGAAAATGGTTTCGACTTAACCGATTACGATGAAAGGACACTGAAATTTGGAAAAGAATATTCTGATAAACTTTTGGCAATCGATGTAAATATCGATATTGATATGATGTTAGATACCGCGTGGAACTTGTTTGCAAAGTATTTTTCAAAAGCTGAAGTAGCCATCAGGAGCGAATTCATGGATCAGTACTGGAAAGGGGAATAAAGACCTGTAAAATCATTTGTAATAGAGAGAAGGTATATGAAATTTCAATACAATAAAACAGCACTTCAGGATCTGGACAAGCAATTAAAAGTACGTGTACGTGCTTTGCCGACCATAAAAAACAAGGAGGCAGCATTGCGCGTTGAAGTTAAACGTGCCAAGGATGAAGCTGTGGCATATGAAAAAAACCTCTCCCAAAAAATTTCAGAATATGAAAAATTTATTCGCATTTGGGGCGAATTTGACAATACCCTGCTTGCGATTAAAGACTTGGATTTATCGGTAAAAAAAATAGCAGGGGTAAAAGTGCCTGTATTGAATAACATTGTGTTCGAAACAAAAGAATTCAGTCTTTTCAACAATCCACAGTGGTTTTTAAAAGGAATTTCCATATTAAAAGAACTTACAACAATCGCAATTGAACGTGAAATCCTTTTCAGAAAAAGTGATTTGCTTTATTTAGCCAGAAAAAAAACCACACAAAAGGTAAATTTGTATGAAAAAGTACAAATTCCGGGTTATGAAGATGCCATATTAAAAATAAAACGATTTCTGGAAGACGAGGAAAATCTTTCAAAATCGTCGCAAAAAATTGTTAAAAACCGTCAACAGGAGCAGGAGGAAGTCGCATGATTGTACCAATGCTAAAATATACGTTTATCGCCTATCATCTTGAATATGATAAATTTCTGAATGATATCAGAGATATTGGAGTTTTGGATATTGTTGAAAAAATTGGTGATCCGGGCAGTTTAACTAAGGAAAAACTCGACTTTTTTAAAAACGTAAAACAGGTATATGATTTTCTTGAAAAACAGAAAATTAGTGCAATTGCAGCAATTAAAGAAACAGAGGAAGATTTAAAACGCCGGAATGTTGACATTGAACATAAAAATCTTGCCTTAAAAAAATGGCCTGAAATTTATGCCGAATATATTGAACCATTCAATAAAAAACTTACAATAATCAGATTTCAGTATTATCGTGATAAGTTTGGAAATAAGGACTACATAAAACCTCAGCAGAGTGGTAAGGAGATTTTTGAAAAAGTACTGAAATACAGGGATCAAAAAGACGAGCATATTCAGCACGACCTTTTACTAAATAAAGCACTGAAAGCTGCGAAACCATGGGGAGAATTTTCATCAGAAACAATTGAAAAACTTAAGAAAAACGGTGTCAATATCCGGCTTTATATTGCATCGGAAAAAAAGTTCGACAAGCAGTGGTTAGAACTGTATAACATTGAAATTATAAATACAATTAGTCCTTACGTTTACTTTGCACTTGTTACAACTGATGACGAAAATATTGAATTGGATGCCGAAGAAATTAGCTTACCCGAAGAAACCGTTAGCCAAATTGAGCAAAGAAAATTAGAACGTTTTGAAGAAATCACGAGGATTGAACAAGAGTTGAATGTTATCTCACTTTACTATCTTGAAGAACTTCAAAACTATCTGTATGAGCTTGAAGAAGATATTGATTTCTCGAAAGTTTTATTAAACACGGATAATGCTGTAGAAGATCAGGTAAGGGTAATTGAGGCATATGTACCAAAAAACGAAACTGCAGATTTGGACGAATACCTTAAAAACAACTCGATAGTTTACTTTACAGAGAAACCAAAACAAGAAGATAAAATTCCGATAAAACAAAAAAATAACAGGTTCGCCAAACTTTATGAACCAATTGGAGAACTGTTCTCGTTACCCGCTTACCAGGAATTGGATTTAACGCCATTTTTTGCACCATTCTTTATGATGTTTTTTGGTTTTTGCCTTGGTGATGTTGGATACGGACTTGTAATTTTATTGGGGACAACATTTTACAAATTGAAAGCCGCACCTGATGTAAAACCTGTTTTGTCGCTTGCACAGTTTTTGGGAATCGGAACAATCATTTTTGGAACATTAACCGGAACATTTTTCGGTATAGAACTAATGAAAGTAGAAAGCCTTGAAAAATTCACGGGTTTCATGCTAGACAGCCAAAAAACTTTTTACTTAGCATTAGCAATCGGATTATTTCAAATACTATTTGGGCTGGTTATTAAAGCTGTAAATAGTATCAGGATGTTTGGCTGGCAATACGCTATGCCTTCGATAGGTTGGTTTATACTCATTTTAGCAATTTTAGATATTGCGCTTTTAAAACTTACACCATTTAGTCAATATGTTGCGTGGTTTGCGGTGGCTTTAATTGTTTTCTGGAGCGATCCAAAAGCTGGAATTTTGGGACGAATTGGCAAGGGAATCTGGGATTTATACGGCATAACAGGGATTTTTGGCGATGTACTTTCATATATACGTTTGTTTGCACTGGGAATTTCGAGTGCAATTTTAGGATTTGTAATCAATACAATTGCTCTGCAGATTCTCGGTTCAGCACCAATAATTGGCCATATTTTTTTCGTAATCTTTCTGATTATCGGACACACGGCCAACCTATTAATTTCATCGCTGGGATCGTTTGTACACCCCATGCGTTTAACATTTGTTGAATTTTATAAAAACGCCGGTTTTATCGGTGGTGGAAAAGAATATAAACCATTCAGGAATAAACTATTAATTAAAAAGGAGAATAATTTATGACAACAGCAGTAATTTTAGCCTACATTGGAATCGCGTTAATGATTGCTTTAGCAGGTATCGGAAGTGCAATTGGCGTTTCAATAGGTGGAAGCGCAACCATTGGCGCATTAAAGAAAAACGAAGCAGAATTTGGTAAATACATGCTTCTCAGCGCATTGCCCGGAACACAGGGACTTTATGGATTTGCCGGTTTTTTCATCGTAAACACATCCGGTGTGTTATCAATGGAAATGAATATTTTACAAGGTGTTGCCATATTTGCGGCAGGTTTGTCACTTGGGTTGGTTGGTTTGATGTCAGCAATTAAACAAGGCCAGATTTGTGCAAACGGTATTGCCGGTATTGGTGCAGGATACGACGTATTTGGTAAATCAATGGTACTCGCTGTATTCCCGGAGTTGTATGCAATTGTAGCATTCGCAGCAACTTTCCTTATTGCTACAGGATTACAATAAAAAGCTGGGTTCTAAATTAACAGGAGTCATTCCTGTTAAAATACAATGCCATGTTTGGAAATTTTTCTAAACATGGCATTGCTTTTTGGTTTTAAGGGAACAGGCAATTCGTTTTCCCTGATTCCACAATGCAGCTTTTATATTAATTTTGAATCTTTCCTAAATTCAGCAAAAATTTCAATCCAAATGGCTGGCAAAATCAGATTAAAACACTCTTGTTCCAAACACAAAACGCTCTAACCACCAGGGATTTTGAATTTCAGTAACAATCACGCCCTTTGAAGAGGAGGCATGAATAAAACTGTTATTTCCCAAATAAATTCCAACGTGAGTGATAAAGTCGGCAGAATTATATGACTTTGTAAAGAAAACCAAATCACCTTTTTTTAGATCCGTTTTATGGAGAATAATCTTTCCGTAACGGGCCTGATCCTGCGACCTGCGCGGTATATCTATTTTATTTGCCGCAAACGACAAATATGTTAGTCCCGAACAATCCAAACATTTTTTACTGGTTCCACCCATGCAATGCGGAGTACCCAAATATTTTTCTGCTGTCCGAATAATTTGTTTTGGTTTCTTCCTGCCAGTATTCAGTTTTAATTCAGCACCACCTTTTAAAAAGCGCTGCATTTCGCTGCTATAAACTGATGTTTTATCGCTTACTGATGATACAGGAAATTGCTTTTTACTGCAAGAAACTGTCGTAAACAGGATTATCAGTATAATAAAAACTGAAATTTTGGAATAACCATTTACATTGAAAGAATATAAAGAAAGAAACTTCATAGATTAATTTTTCACAGATTACTGAATTTTTCCGGTTTTTCAAGATCTTCTTTCATTTCATATGGTAATTTCCAAATATTCCCTTCAAAATCGCCAAAGTACAATTCCGATTTGCTGAATTCATGCGAATTTCCATCAGCCCAGAAAAAACAAAATGGTGCTTTGAAATTTACCGGACGACGAACGTATGAATGGCTCATTTTACTGTTTTCTGTGAGTTGCTTTTGCCTGCTCCAGTTTTTTCCTTTATCGGTTGATTGCCATACTGCCAGCTCTCCTCCTACTCCCCAGGGTTGTGGGCCTTTCTCTGTTGGACCGACAACTTTCCAATCTTCTTTTGAAATATACAAACTTCCCATATCGTAATTATGGTCTGATTCCGTTACAACAATAGTTTGCCAGTTCTTGCCGTCCCATTTTGTGATACACCATTCATAAGGTGCACTTTTGGGGCCAGGTTCGTGACCGTTGCTACGGATATACAAACATGCCGGATTTCCGTTTGAATCAAAACCCATATCTTTTACATACACATTTTTCTTTTTCGATGCGTAATCAACAGCTTTTGCCGATGAATTCAAATCAACAATCGGAAGTTGTAGTTTTTCTCCAGAAACTGTAGTCCAGGTTAAGCCAAAATCTTCAGTTTGAACGTAATACAAATCGGTGCGTTTATCCACATTTCCCTGCGGATGACGACTAAAAAAAGTACCCAACGTTTTCCCCTGAAAAACATTACTGGTTTGGTAGTGTCCTGATTGTTCACCTTCATTTTCAGGGATTGCGGCCAGCAATTTATCTTCAGTCCAATTTACTCCGTCGGTGCTGGTTTCGTAATAAAGCAGCCTTACCCCTGTGTATTTTGTAAAGAAATGAAAATAACCAAAATCAGTATTCCAGGGTTGCGGGTAAGTCATTTCCTCCTCGGTAATTTGCTCAAAATCATCGATATTCAATGGTTCTTTACTTTTGAATTTGAAACCGGGGCGGGTTTTTCCTCTCCCACTTACAAAAATCCAAATATAGTTTTCATCGTCAATCATCAGCGATGGATTATCGTGCGGATCGTTTACCCCCAGTTTGTCGTAAACCACTGTGGGTTTCGAAACCATTCCTGATTTATGATCAAATTCGCCAATCATACAAAGCAGGTATCTTTCATCCTCAGATTTTGTTCCGCCAAAAACAAAAAATGTTTTATCTGCTTTTTCAGAATAAATGGCTAGCGGAACGTGCTTTGCGGTGTAGGTTCCAAGTGCTCCGGAATATTTATCACCAAATTCGTATTTCTGGTTGAGTTCGAACCAGATTGGACGGTAACCGTTGATTTTTGTGTTATTGAGGGATTGGGCGTGACTGAAAACTTGTAAAAGAAAAAGTACTGCAAAAAGAAAAGTGTATTTCATGTTTCTAACAATTAATTATAAGCTAATCATGCGGCTCATGCAACTTACCATTTCAAATAGCTGACGTGAATGAGCCTTGTCTCTATGCTGTTTTCCAATCCCCGGGATGAATCCCGGGGTTATTTATATTTAACTCCTTTGGAGTTCTAATTATCATTTTTTTTGATTGATAAAATTACAGTTTTACCAGCTTCTCCTCCTTTTGGAAGTTCAATTTTTAATTTTGTTTTTCCTTTTTCCGAACTTGCAAAATCACCTGTAAAATTGCCATTTATGGTCAAATTGATTTCATCTAACTTTTGTGTTGGATCTGAAACAGAAACTTGTATTCCGTTTTCTTGTTTTTTCAGCATTACCAAACAGGGTTGATCAACTTCAATCCCACCAAAAGCAGCAGATTTACCCGTTTTATAAAAGACAACTCCTGCCAGGGTTTTATCCGAAGTAACAACTTCCTGTGTATTTGTGGTATTTATAATTTCGAATGGAAGTTGTTTTTCCATTTCCTGCAAAACTAATTTTG
>JBFHJA010000036.1:0-17008 GCA_041596165.1 Draconibacterium sp.
AATTTTGGTTTTTGGTGACAAATCCGCTTCGATTTTAGAACGTACATTCAACTTATCATATTTATTCTGAAGCATGATACCTTCGTCTCCAAGATAAGACGATGAAATATAATATTTCATGCCTTTGGTTCCGCCTGATACGTTAAATTGTGCATTAAATACTCCGGCCAGTCTTAAAGCTTCTTTCTGCCAGTTTGTATCTTCGGTTTCCAATGCTGACATTGCAAAATACAAAGACCCCAATGTTGTTCCAGAAAGATTGGCTTCATTCACTTTCAAAGCGATAAATTCATCCTGGGTCATCATAGGATGCAACTGATAAATATCTTTAACACCATAAGATGCACGTACATTGTACTTGGGTTTATCTTCGCTACCACTTTTTGTTGTAATAATAATTACACCATTAGCAGCTCTGGAACCGTAGATAGCCGCTGACGCAGCATCTTTTAACACTTCCATCGATTCAATGTCGGCTACATCGACCATACCAAGACCGTCAGAAATTGGAAAACCATCAACAATAACAAGCGGTTGTCCGTTTGCACTTATCGAACCGTTTCCCCTAACGGTAATATTTGGAGCCTGGCCTACCTCCGAAGTGGTATTTTGAATTTGCACCCCGGCAACACGTCCCTGCAAAACCTGATCAGCCCGAGCCCCTGGTATGTCTTCGAGTCCTTCGGTTTCCAATTTCGAGATTGCGCCAGTCAAATGCGATTTCTTTTGGGTACCGTAACCCACTACCACCACTTCTTCAATGCCGGCAATATCGGCTTTCATAGTGACATTTATGTTTGCTTGCCCAGAGAATTCAATCTCCTGGGTCAAATAGCCAATAAAAGAAATAATAATTATCCCTGATTCGTTTTGTGCTGTAAAGGCAAAATTTCCATCTAAATTGGTAATTGTACCGTTCGAGGTACCTTTTTCAACAATAGTGGCTCCAATTAGCGTTTCGTTATTACCTCCATCGATAACAGTTCCTGTAATTTGAGCCTGAGCCGAAGCTCCAATTGCAAAAGCCAGTAAAACCATTGTTAGGCTTAAGAATTTTTTCATATAACTTGATTTTAAAATTTAAAAGAATTTGATTAATTCATTAGTATTATATTTGCAGTTCGCCGTGTAATCTTCTTTTTGATATTGTTACCTGCAAGTTTCGAATATCGTTTAAAGAATTTAACCGTGGATCGTGAAAGGATTGACCTAAAAGTCAGTCCTTTTTTAAGTACTATTATTTACTGTTCTATTCATTAATTTAGTTTTTCGTGTTTTATTATTTGATTAAAAAAGCTCAGAAATTCTATGTTGAAATCATATTACGTAACTTTTTCAGGTCATGTTTCATTGCTGAAATCACAACCTCAGGAGATTCGGTCAGTTTGCTTGCCCCATGCTCTGCCCCACCAATTGGATATTCCAAATGAATGGTAAAATCCCCCTTTATATTCAGGTCTTTTATAATTTGAAAATAACGATTGAAGTCAACCATTCCATCACCAAGTTGAACGTTAAATGGCTGCCATTTGCCTTCTATTTCTTTCCAGACAAAATCTTTTATATCGAAACTATTTATTCTGGGAGCAAGATATTTCATTCCAACAGGCCACGAAGTTCCACCTTCTACCGTTGCATGGCGAATATCGTAACGAACACCAACGTATTCGGGATCAACTCCTTCGAGCATTAATCCAATATCCCAAACCGGACCGCCAACCATTTCACCGGCATGGTTTTGATAGGCCGCTTTTAAACCGAATTTTTTATTTAACGCTGCGAGTTTTATCAACTTCGCTTTACAATTCTCCAGATTTTTCTGTACCGAAACTGATTTATCATAATCAAACCAACCCATTCGGTAATTGATAACTCCCAAATCTGCAGCAGTTTTCAAAATATCCAAAGTAATTGGATCATCCGGATCGGTAAATCCGGTTGTCATCCGGTCGGCAAGCAAACCACTGTTTTTTATTGCTTTTACAGCTTTGGGAAGATCTTCCTTTACCCGCTCAGGAAGTACGTGTCCTTCAGGACGAACCGTTAAATCAATACCATCGTACCCCACTTCTTTTGTTGTTTCAGCCATTTTTTCGTAACCAAGCCAATGCAGGTGTTTTGAAAAAATGTAGATTTTTGGGTTTGACAGTTCGGGAAAAGCGTTAGCCAGAACGGGATTTATTCCAAATGCCGAAACTCCTGCCGATATTGCCGATACTGATTTGATAAAAGTTCTCCGGGTATTCATAAATTTAAGATTTGCTAGATGTGATTTTATTGTTTACCTAAAATCGAATTTTATGTTTCTAAAAATATCTCCATTAATCAATTTCATTCCAATCCTTTATTGCATTTTATTTACCAGCTTTGTTCTTTTTAAAATTGGTAGACCAATCTGGTCGACCAAAACTAGCAATTACATTTATAGTTAAAAAACATTTCTTACGTTTTTTTTTGAATTTGTGTTGTAAAACATGTTTGTTGTCCTGTTTTTTCGAAACTCAAGTGGAACAAATTCAGACTTTTAAAGGAATTGACAATAAGCAAAACCTGAAATTACTTAGATTGAAAGCAAAAAAAAAGACAGTTTAAAAGCTGTCCATTTTCAATGTTCTTTATGTGATTACTGGTTATTCCTTACTTCCCGGGGCTATATAAAAAAACGATACGAAGGCATTATGAAATCACATTCTCTTCCAATCTTTCCTTGGCAAATTCTACAACTCCCTGTAGGTGTTTGTTCATTAAAGATGCTGCCAAATGGCCATCACGCTTTTTCAGCGCATTTATTATTTGTTCGTGCTGTTTCCCAGCGACATTATCTGTGGCACAAATTCGTTCTTTGGCATATGTTGCCATAATATCCGGAATTACAACAAGTAACATAGCTTTAAATACAGGATTATGACTTGCTTCGGCAATTGCCCTGTGAAAAGCAAAATCATAACTTACTTTGTCGGGCGTATCTATGAATTTCAAATAATTTAAATGTGCTTTTTCTATGGCAATCATATCATTTTCATCCCAACGTTCAGCGCTTAATCTAACCGAATTTTCCTCCAGCACCAAACGTGTTTCCACCAACGAGAAAAAATCATAACTCTGTAGATTAAGAACATCTGATATAAGTCCATCCAGTGTTTGAATATCCAGTCCATTAATTACCGATCCACTTTGTGGCAAGGTTTTAATAATTCCATAAAACTCAAGTTTATGCAGTGCTTCCCTTACATTTGTTCTTCCGAAGCCAAAATCCTGCGCCATTTTTCTTTCAGCAGGTAACCTGTCTCCAGGTTTTAGTACCCCCGATTTAATAAGTTCCTTAATTTTAGAAATTACTTTATCCATTGGAGCAATTCCGTTTTGCCCTTTTATTCCAAAAAGTTGATCTTCCATTTACCGTTAATATTCAATTAATAAATTCATTAATATTCGAGAACTATGGCCACAAATTTCGTTAGTATTATTCTTCACAATTAGAATAATTCTCAAACTGAAAATAAATGCAGGATGAATTTACAGCCCTCACAAAACATTCCCTATTGGTCGACCAAATTATAATGAAGTTTTGAAACACACAAAATATTTAGCAGTATTTGCGCAAAATATGTTAAAAAACATATTATAATAGCCTAAATGAAGTAAGATAAGCAAGAAAATTATATGATTATATTAATTAGGAAGTACCCCTTGTAACAATCGAACGTTGCAATAAGCGATTGCCCCCCTTAGAAGGTTAGGGTGAGAAGTACTACAACAAATTATTCTCAATACTTACGAGTGTCGAAAAATCTAAAATATTTTGATGCAGACTACAAGTTCAGGAAATCAAAAAAAATCGCTTTGAAAACGCAATTATCCACAATTTAATTTCATAAAATAAGGAGCCAGATTTTCATCTAACTCCTTCATTTTTTGTGAGCGGGAAATGGGATTCGAACCCACGACCCTCAGCTTGGGAAGCTGATTTGAAAATATACCATATAATTAATATTCAATTAGTTATGAGATTTAAAAAAGTCATTTATAAACAATTTACAAGTCAAAAATCGTAAAAATCCTCAGCCTTTAAGGCTGATGTTCGCACTTAAAATTGAATAATTTGCGCTTAAAATTAAATGAAATAATTTAACAACCCATATGCAAAATTTAGCATTGATTTTACATATAATGGAAGCATATAAGTTTTATAGTTAGAAGCAATCAGCCAATATTCGCACTGAAAAAACAGGTATTCCAATGCGTAACTCACAAATATTGAATGGTCAAAATAATGTTACATCCACTAAAATTCATTTCAAAAAAAGAGGCCAACAAAAGCCAAAATATTTCAAATAAATTTCCCAACATTATAAAATAAACACCCGATCCCCTTTCGGCGAATCGGGTGTTTCAATTCGTCGTACAAACCAAGCATGTATTTAAAGCACTGATATTAATTATCTGCATTAAACTGATTTCTGTAATTTGAATTTTGCTTATTAGCTTTACAGTAATTTAATTGGTTAAAGGAACCGCAACTACAAACAGGTTTATTGATATCAGCGAACAACGATACAACAGCTTCATGCGAAAACTCGAGCTCCTGCACACATTCTATTCCAACTGTCGAATAATTGCCTTGAATAACAATTTCAATTTGTTCAGTATTAAAATTAGGAACTAAAAGTGGATGTGACCCAGCATAAAAGGCCACCGAAAAAATAAAGGCCATTAAAACTAAAATCTTTTTCATAGGTGAAAATTTTAAATGATAAAATCAAAAATCCGGGCAAAAAGTGATAGGACAAAAAAAAGCCCCGTCAATACGGAGCTTTTTCAGAATTAAATTTCAACCAAAAAACTAAACCAAACTTATTATTAAATACATGATATTCTAAAAATAATTGCAGTTCACAATAAATCAAAGGACAATTTGCGGTTAATGAAATAGAGGGACACACCCCTGCGTCCCTCCGGTACAAACCCACAATAAAAACCTTGTAATGAGAATCATTAAATCAAATTTTCAATGAACTGGTTAATAATTGTGAAAACTATTTTTTCAACTTAATATTCCGGGCATAACTGATTGTTGTGTAAGGGTTAAGGCTTATCACTTCCAAATCAACTGACTTTACTCCATGTCTAAAAAACCAAAATTGTTTGGGTACGCGGTGAGCATAAATATCAATGTCAACAGGTATTATAATTTGAGTAGTCAGTGAATCGTTTTCATAACAGCCTACGAATGATATAAACGGGTCCTTGTATTCAAGGCAATTCAAATGAATGATGCTATCCTTGCCCGGAAGATAAACAATACTACTATCTTTTTTCGACGCCTTAAATTCAGCCTTAGTTTCGGTTTTAACCTGTGTAACCGATTCAAGGCGTTTAATTTTTATGCCCTGTTGCTCAATGGTTGAAACCAAATTCTTTTCATGTGCTTTCAGCTCCTTTTGTGTCAGTTCCAGGGTTTGAATTTTAACCGCGTTCAAACTATCGCTGGTTTTATAATGCACCATTCCGTTAAGCAAGGCAGTTTGGTTTCCCTGGGTTCTTAACCGTTCCTTTCTTTCGTGCTGATACAAAAATGAAAGTGTACTTGTAGTTAACAGTAAAAGGATTGTAATATAAAGCGTTAAATTTTTCACGATTCCTCCTGTTTTTGATTGCTTTTTTGAATGAATTTTGCTTTTGTATAACCTTCACTCGCCTGATAACCGCCAATGATGAATGTGATTCCTCCCAGCGCAGTTATTACAACCTGCTCCATTTTTAAGAGAATACCAAGCACAATAGTTATTGCGAAAACTATCGCACCAAACCAGGTTAATTTGTGGCGTGTTTGCGATATTCTGCTCATTTTATCCTAAGTTTTTCGTGAACATTAAAACAGGGACAGGCTTTGTTGGCATAATCGTTATGACCTGAAAGTTTAACGATGCCCGGGTATTTATTCTCAAGCGTTTCAATCAGAAGTTGCACCGATTCAAATTGCGCGGAGGTAAAATTATTTTCCGGTCTACCCGTTTCGCTGATGCCTCCAACCAAGCAAATACCAATGGTTCCGGTGTTGTGGCCTTCGCAGTGTGCGCCAATTTGGTCAACAGGACGCCCATCTTCAACAGCGCCGTTTCTTCTGATTACATAATGGTAACCTATATCACGCCATTTTTTTTGCTGAATATGAATCCGTCGAATCCAGTCGGTTCCAATATCCATGCTCGGTTTTGTTGCAGCGCAATGAATGATAATTTCGTTAATCCGTCTCATGTTGTTTGTGCTTTTTAAATTTCCACTGACGAACGCCGTTAATGATGCTCACAATTCCGGCACATATTGCAACTATCCAGGCTAAATGTTGAAAAAATGTATTGGCTGTTTGCACGGAAATAAAACTTAACGGTGCAAAGGCAGCACAATAGTTGGTAAAAGTTCCGAAACCTGCTGATACGATTGAAGTAACAGCAGATTTCATTGGATCGATTTGATTGATCATCTTCAAATGTTTTTTGGTGAAGATATATGCTCAGGTGCATTAGGAAAAGGACAAAAAAAAGGGATTCCCGTTTCCGAAATCCCTTTTTCATACACGCTTTAAGAATTTGAAAGCCCTTTGAAATGGCTATTCAAATGCAAACTCTACGGCAATGTTGTAAATGTAAATACTTCACCATACGCTGTACCTGCTGATGTTGTACAGTAGGCACGTAAATAATAGGTTCTGTTTGCAATTAACCCGGTGACATTGCATGTAAACTCACCTAAAGTAGGACCGATAACTACTTTCTTGGTATTTGAAATAGTCGGAATTCCCAAATAAGAGTAACAAACTCCCAGTTGAGATATAGCATACTGTCCAGAAAAATAAAGATTACCGCCAGAAGTAACAGTATTGCTTGTAATATCAGTTACATCGTAACCTATTAGCCTTGCAATGCCATAACATGTCCATCCTTTCGCAACTGCAATTAATGGGTCGCAATCATTCCACCCATCACAGCCCTGTACGTCAAGTTTTTTATCAGTTACAAAAGGAAGCCTGTTAAAAAGGGTATTCAACCAGGTAGCATCAAAAGGTGCAGCTATTTTTATTTGTGGTGCGGTTGTACTATCATAAGTAGAATTCTCAACATCCCAATTAAGCGTTTTAAGTGCTACACATTTAGAACTTGCCGAGGTTCCCGCAGAAACAGACTGTGTTCTGAATTTAGGTACATCGAATATCCTTAGAGTATTATAGGACAAGCTACTAACATTAAAAGTTCCATACGAAGTTAGCGCTGAGTTATCTCCATCACCAGTAATCTCCTCCATTGATGGACCAAAGAAGAAAGCCGGTGAGCTTGCGCTCGTACCTGACATTAGAAGTTTATCCGGAACCTTTAATTTTCTCATAAATTTATGAGTTGATCCCCATATACCATACATTGTTACCGCCCACTCTGTCGGTAATATTACTTCCTCTAACATAAAGCACCGTTCAAGCATAGATTGTGCGCCACCTAAATTCGGTGAAGGTCCTGTAAATGTGAGTTTTTTAAGGTACTTACAATTAATGAAAGCATATAGCGCACTTACTAATGAGGGCATATTAGGCATAATGAGTTCCCCACTTACGATTGAATCATATAAAAAGTGACCAATCTCCGTAAGTTTGGGAGCATATTCCCATAATCTAAGGTCATATAATTCGGGGTTCTTGTTCATAATTTGAGTCATCGCAGTGACCTCTGGTAAATTTTGAGGGAAGTACATTTTGCGAAGTTTAGTGGAAGGAAAAGCGCCTTGCATGTTTTCCAACAATGGTAAATGGCAATCCCAAGGAAACACAACAGAAACAATTATTGAAGTTGCACTGAACATGTACCTAATTGTAGTTAAGCTCGGATACGAATTTAAAAATGTAAATGAAGCAATACTTGTTCCTACAAAAGCATAATCAAATGATATTAAATAATTTAGAGTACAGTTAAATTCAACTGATTTTAAGCCAGACATGTATTGGCACGAATTGTAAAGTGTGGTAATATTTGGAGTATTAAAAATTATAATTTCAATACCAAGATCTATATTGGTAGATGCCAAAGTACTCCTTTGAGAAGTAAAAGAACTCCCTTCGCCAACGAATGATACTTTTACAGAATAGTATCCCGAGTTTGTTGGGAATTTATAAATGTAATTCGAATTTATAGCAATATCCGTATGAATCAATGTTGCGGTTGAATCAAAAACTTCAATCTTGTAATATGAAGTTCCACTTCTACTCCAAGTTATACCATTACCAAAATCTCCGTATGAAGCATCAACAAGGTAAATAATAGATTCAGGATTAGAACCTGGTACTGTTACGTTTGCAGGAGGTATATACATTGATGGATCAGGAATGAACCCATTTGCCGGGCAATAAATTGCAGGATCCGGGCTTTCACCACCACTACCTTCAACCTTTATCATTGGAAATCTAAAAGCTCCCTTTTTCATAATACTGCTATTATGTTTATTGTTACTGGTATATCTGCGCTGGGTGTATTTTTAACCCACATTGTTACCGTTCCTGCGGCACTTTGGGTTTCAGGCATTGGTTCGGCTGCTATCAATATGTCATAGCTCGCATTTGCAGGTATTACTTCTACGCTGGAAGTTGCTGTGATATTTGCATTTGAAAGCACATATTTTTTTAAGCTTCCATCCGTAACCCAATTGGCCGCCAAAAGTGTTCCGCTTGCCTGAATTACTCCACCACTTCCACCGGCAGGTATTTCAAAAAGTTGTGTCCAGCTCATATCACCTGCATAGCGCCATTCAGCCCATCCGGCGTTTTCACGCAATTCTATTTCACGGCCATCATCACCATCTGCGCCGGGTGTTCCGGGCATTCCTGTTATTGATGCAAGCGAAATAAGATTTATCCAAACTCCATCACCAACATAGCGCCAAACAATAAACCCGCCGAATGTTGACATTTCCACTTCCCTGCCGTTCAGCACAATTGGTTTTCTTTTAATAAAATTCGGACTTAACTCATTTACTTCCTCCCAATCGCTTTGTTGTTTTTTCAGCAATACAATTTTTTTACTTCCATCCGCCGAAGTTTCAACGTCAATACCTTCGCCCGTTATTTCAACAGTGTCACCGTTGTTAATTGTAAACGCACTTTGATAAATAGCTGCTGTATTTTCAGCAGGCAATGTGCCAGTTGTAGCAGGCGCAAAAAGCAATAAATCAATTTCAGTCTCGGTTGTTTCTGTAAACAGATCGTCGGCAACAAAATATAAACGGTAAGCAGTTGCTCCGGTTACCGTATCCCAACTGAGTGTTGCAATTGTTGTATCATCGAAAACAGTAAATGCAGGAACGGCAGTTCCCATTGTTTCGCCATTTTCATTTATGGCTGTAATCACAATATCACCATTTGCATAGGTTGTGACTACTGCTCCACCGCCATCAACGATGGTACTAATGCCAAATGGTTCTTCGAGGTAAGCGATTATTTGTTCCGGGCTGTGAATATTAAAGTCATAATCTGTGCCGCCACCGGGTCCGGCGGGCAATGCATCAACATTAATCCCTAATTCCTGTTTTTCATCAATAAACAGGTAATCTTTCGAACCTTCCGCAATCGTTACAGGCGGGTGCGTTTCATTCCCCGTTAAAGCCACAATCCGGGCTTTTTTCGCATTGGTGAAATCATCCGAAGTTTGTATAATAATACTGCCTAAATAACAACGCCCCTGCATGGGCAAATAACTGGAAATCCCGTCAAGCTCCGGTTCTACTCCCTTGTAGGCATCGGCCATTGTCGTGTATTGCGCCGTTCCCATAACCGAAATAATTTTCCGGTCAACATTCAATATCTCATTGGTGGCATACAAATGGTACAATACATAATTTCCACTATCAGCCTGTGCAAGCGAAATTTGCCCACTGTTATAATATACCCGGCTCGCTCCTGCAAATGCATAACCGCTATTTGCCAGAAAACGTGGTAGGGTTCCAAAACTGTAAAGTATAGGGATCGAGGTTGACGAACCGGCTATTTCAAGTTCAAAATCATCATGTAACATTGTGCCTCCCGTAATATTAAATCGGGCATGGTCGTTACTGCTCCCATCGCCATTCAACGAGTAACCGGTAAACTGTAATCCGTTCTTACGCCGGGCGCCAAATACTTTGTGGAGATACCATTGTATCTGAGGGTTCCATTCTGAGCCGTGGCGTTCATTTCCAAAATAGAGGGCTTCGCCGGCATCTTCATTCCAATAAACAGAAGCGATAAAAGCTTTGTTTTCGATAATGTTTTGTGTTTGGTAAGTAGTGGGATTTTTCTGAACAGTTAAAATCTGTTCGCGCCCGGGAGAAGGTTCGGTATCAAAATAGATAAGAAACAATCCTTCTTCATTAGGAATTTCGATGGAAAGTGATTGAAAAACACGATGAAATGTAGCAGTAAATGAAAAAGAATAAAAACAATACCTGGGAATGTAGTTCTCAATTGCAGGATCGAATGGTTTGATTGTAAAAATCCGGGTGGCAGCCGCAAAGGAAATTTCGGAAAATTGGCCGCCGGCAAATTCAAAACCGCCGGTGCGTTGGGTTACTTTGTCGCGCCAGAGTACATCAATGAGGATACTGATCATATCTTCAGTAATACTTTTTTTTGACAGGTTTGTGAAGAGGTGTTTGAGTTCGCTTTTTGTTCTTGATCTTTCATCAGACATGATGCATTGAGTTTAAAGTTTGTTGTTTGTTGAGAAAAGTATTCGAGTTGGGATTGCTGCCCAAAAGAAAACTAACCTGTTGTAATTTTGTGGTTCCAGTCCTGTTATTGATTAGTGGAGCTTTTTTAATCAACTAAACCACCCAGGTCAATTGTGAGTATTTCGTGAAGTACAAGAGCAGCTGTAATTTCGTCAAATGCGGCCTGAACATTAGTAGCACTTAATCCGGCAATTGGACTGATTGCGATTTTGTCGGCATCAAAAAACATGAATTGAAGCGCAGCGTTTATTTCAGTAATCTTGTAGGGAAGCAGTTCCCAGGCTAAACCGTTCCAATTTAGAATATGGTTTGTTTCGCAAACAATTTCCCAAACAGTAGCATCTTCTTTAACCAGGTAGCAATCGAATAAAACAGGCTCAGCCGGTTGAGTTTCGGCATAAGCGATTAAGTTATGGTCGGGAAAAGCAATCCGAAGGATGCTGTTACAGACTTCAACGAAGTTGGTGTCAACTTCCTGGAAAATTGTCCCTACGCGGCGTGACGGACCTGCTAAAATCTTTTTCATATTTTTTATTTATAAAATTCCAAAGGGGAACAAATCCAGATTGGTGTTAAAACTTAAACCTATGTTTTTAAAGTCGATAAGTGTATTATTGAGAACAAGGTTATCGCGAAACCAGTGTTCATCGAGATCGGTTGTAATTGGTTGGTAACTGCCTTTATATCCTGTAATTTTTGTGTCGCCAATTGAATCAGTGTAGAATTCGGTTTCCATGGTTTCGATGATAAAATTACCTTCCCGGGAACGGAACTTACTTGTGATGTTGCGTGCAACATAATCAATCATATTTAAGGGAAGAGAAACAGCTATTGAAACCGGTTGGCGTTGTGACCAGAAGCGGTTCCATTTAGGCCAGCGGGTAGCGAGCAGCCCTTTGTCTTTCTTTTCCCAATCGAGTGCGATATTTTCGGTTTCGTTTTTCGCAACATTGTTACCAAGGTAAAACAGGAGCCTGGGTGAGAAGTTTTCATAAGCCATTCTTACGGTTTCCATGTTGCCTTTGTGCATTGTCATTGTAGTTTGACCACCTATCAAGCTGCTGAATTCTGTTTTAATTTCTTCGGTTTCGATTTTATTCCGGTTAAAAAATCCATTCTGAAAGCCTGCGGACAATATTTTCCATCCCAAGCCATCCGTCATAACTTCATCTCCTGTTTTTGGGTCGATCTGAGGTATTTCAATCCACTGGTAGCGAACATAAATATTAGAATCTGCGATAAAACGAATTTCATCGATAAATGGATCTTTGATAAGTTCAAGATCACTCCAGAACGGAATTGGGTCGCCCTCATAAATACGTTGGTCGTCAATATCTGTCCATTTTTCAGCGAACAAAACATCATTACTATCATGATTGAAGAGGAATTTCAGGGTAACGTCTTTTTTCTCACCCATATTCCAGGTACCTGCAATATAATCGCTGATATCGATAGCGGGGTCGGTGATTATTTTTTCCCTGTCAACTATATCCACCTTTCCATCGGGGTGAAAGTGAAAGCAGACGTTGAGCAGGTTTTGAATGGATATGAAAAAATCTTTAAGGTAGATTTTAGGTAGTAAATCCTGATAAATAAAAGTACCATCATAAGAGCGTTCTATGTGTGATACAGCAAATAATGTTTTTTGTACGCCGTATTTAAAATTTAAGGCATCAAGTAAAGGATCGCCGGTTGGCAGGAAAAAGGATTGAATAAATTGAGTAATGTAATCGACATGGGTAACATCGAAGTTATTGTAAAGAATAAGTTTTTGTAAATCGGGATGGTCTTTTATTGCGTTGTTATTGATAAAGAAATGGGCTTCGCGAAGCAGCATTTCAATAATGAAATTCAGGAAAAGCATTGGAGAAAGCACATTAATAATCTGATCAGTTGCGATATTTTTTATTTCGGCAGTTGAAGTAACTGTTTGAACTGTATTGTCGGGATTCAGAGAATTAACTATGAAAGCTGAACTTCTTCGGAAAGCTTCAGTAAGCGCTTCTGTTTCGTAAGATTCGTCAATGTAGTAAGGTGGCTGGTTTTTATGAAATGGATCATTCCAGAACTCTTCCCAGCGCGATAAATCCACATAATCAGGATTTACGATTTTGCGTGTAAGTGTAACTTTAAAACCTTTATCAATGAAAAAGTTAGGGTTATAATGAGAAGGACAGCCATAAGGATCGGTGAGCGGGTTGTAATTGGCTTTATTTTGGAAGGTAATATTTTGACGAAATGCAGGGATATCATAAATATATTTTTCCCTGTGTTCTTTACCCAGGTTTCCAACGTTGTTGCGGCACCAACCACTATAACTGTCCGTGGTTGTGGTTTGTATTACGAGGGTGCCAGCGATTAGTAATTTGCCGCTGAAGCGGATTTCGAAGTTTGTAAATTCGCGTTCGTTTTTTGTTGTATATTTTTCAAAGCGTTCAGGATTACCAAGGATGGTGCGGTTTGTTTCGTTGGCCTCAAGGTCGATTCCCATAGCTACGTCGCCGGGGATTTCGTCAAAATAACAGGCAGGGTTATAATAAATGATTTTGACTGAGGTGTCCGGACTTAGCGCCAGGGGTTTATTGTTTATGTAATATCCCAACATATTAGTAAGCTTCTGTTATTTCGATTTCAATACTTTCCTGATCATTCATGGAGTTGGTTAATTGCATTTCGGTGTTTGTAATTATTACCGGAACGACAGTGTATTGTGCAATAAAATCAGAACCACCAGCAGGTGGTACCAATAGCCAGGCGTTTGGAGTATCCAGCAGGATATCGAGGGCTGCCATTTCAGCTTTGCTTTTATACCCTGAATTGATTTTCCATTGGCGGTTTTTTTTGCTACCGGAAACAATTTTTGTGCGTTGTTTTACGCCCATGCCTTTTTGCAGAGGTTTCACTGATATTTTTCTTTCAGCTGTAGGGCTGTAAATAGCTGCTCCGGTAAGTGAAATGCAGTCAATTCCTCCTATTTGGTTGTCGGCAAGCAGGTAAAATGTTTCTTCGTGATAGACCCAGTCAATGATAAATGTGCGTTTTTCAACACTTGGGGATCCTGTCATCCAGATCTCGTAATAGAGTAGTTTTGTATCATTTATAACAGGTTGAAACCCCAGGCCCTCGGGATGCAGATCAAATTCGAACATTACATCATACCACATTGTCGGAAAATCTGTAAAGAATTTTACGCTGCCATCGGAATAATATCCCCTTGCGTGTAATGTAAAAGAAAGCCCTGTTTGCGGAGGTTTCCACCAAAGCTTAACGGGTTGGTACGGCCCTACATATTGGGTGTGCGGCTGGTAGGTGAACCATCGGCCAGCAGTGCAGTAATAATCAAACCAGGATACATTTGCATCATTGATCATTGCAAGTACCGGCTGATTCAATTTTCCTTTGACAATAAAAACAGTTCCGAAAGTGGACTGCCAGTTTTCCACCAGCAGGTTGTTTTTATCGATATAAATTTCTCCGGGAACCAATTGAACGTCATAAACAAGATTTGTGTAGCCTTTCCATTTACCATCATAAATGCCTGGAATGGGCCAGTGAAAGTCTTTTTGTATATCCTGATCCATCAGTCCTGAAATATCAAAAATGGCAACGCCATCTGAATCGGGTTCAATACTATCGATAAACGGTGAGCCCATAAGTACATTATCGACACTGATAATTTTAAGCAGTATCCTGTATTCTGAAGCTCCGGAGGGTATTCCGCTTGTTTTTGCTTTTATCTGAATGATATTGCCGCTGAGATGGGTGCTTGTGTTTTCTATATCTGAGATAGTGATGCTCATAATCCGCTTGTTTGTTTGATTCGTATATATTTTTCGCGTTCGCGTTCGATGGTTTCTACTGCAACAGTAGGTCTGTAAACCATAAATGCATTGATGGCTTTTGCGAGTTCCTGGTTAATTTCGGATTGTTGTTGAATTGATTTTGAGTTATCGCCAAACAATGAATTTGATGATGATGTATTTTTATTTGTTGTTGAAAATCCGCCTGTAGATAAAAGTGGAATAGCTGCGCTGCTCAGGGAAACTTTACGTTGGCGCATTTTTTCGAGGGCTTGTGCAATATATTGAACCTGTGGGTTTGCAAGCATGGCTTGAGAAATGACATATTCGCCTTTATGTACGATACCTGCAGGTTCGTTTTTTCCTCCCGGGGGCGTTGGTCCACCTTCGGAATAACCGTTTGCGCTTGGTGATTGGAATGATTTGACAACCTGTGATAAAGCAAGGGCAGTTTGAGCAACGCCTACAGCTGTGTTCATTGCAATAAAAGGAAGTGCAGCGGGCATTGGTGTAAGTGCAGTAACTTTTGCATTTGCTTTGGCAACGTTCATCCAAATTTCTGCAATAGCTAATCCCTGGTTAAATAAGAACAAAGCTTTACCGAGGGCTGTTTCCTGATCGACCATTCCGGAGAGGGCCGTAATAAATTCCTGCCCGGCTGCAATTCTTTGTTCTTTTTGAAGGAATTCAGCATCAATCAAATCGAGTTTTAATTGAATTAATGCATTGTTGTGGTTTTTTTCTGCAGCCAGAAGGAAAGCGTTATTTCCGGCAGCGAGTTCCTTTTCATTTGCATATTGAGCTTCGATAAGCGCGGTTTTTGCATCGAACATTTTTTGCATTTCGGCCAGTTCGGAAAACTGTGTATCGAATGGAGTTGCAGCAGTAACGAGTTGTTCTTTTTCGGCAATACTTTTCCCTGTTCCCAGGTCGCGCATTTTTTGCTGATGTGTTTTTTCCTTTTCTTCAATCTGAGCGTTAATGGCATCGTTAATGGCCTGTTCTTTTTCGTTAAGGCTGGCTTTGTCATTTAGTCTTTTTTCGAGTGCCTGTTTTTCTGCAAACCAGCGTTGTTTTTCAACTTCCTCCTGGCGTTGAAATTCATCGCGTAAGTTTTCAATTTTAGCTTCTGCCAATTCGTTTTCTGCCTGGAGTTGCAGATCGCGGAGTTTGATATCAACTGCCACCTGCAGTTCAAGTGCTTTATTGACCGTTTCCTGGTATTCTTTGGTTCCGAAATTATATATTTTGAGTTTATCGGCGAGGAATTTCAGTTCAGATTGAAGCATTTCGTCATTGTACTCATCTTCGCTCATTTTATTTACAGCATTAGCTTTCTGACCTTCGAGATATCTCTGACGGATAATTGCCTGTTCTTTGTTGAAAGAGGCTTCAAGGAGTTCGATACGGTTTTTAATTTTATCTTCAGAATTCCAGACAGGTTTTTGCATTTTTGCTTCAACCGCATTCATTTTTTCTTTTATCCGGATATAATCTTTGCTGCCAAATATTGCATTGTCAAGGGCAATTTTGTATTTGTTCAGTTTTTCATTCATCATTACCAATGATTCGGAACCAATTTTATCGCCTTCGCTTTCAGAATTAACCAATGCGTATAATTCTTTGGCGGTTTTTTTAGTTTGGATCATAGTTGCATTCAAATCGTCAAGACCATCCTGCATTGAAGCGGCTGCTTCATGTCCATTTTTAGTGGCATCTATTATATCAAGTGAGTTGGCCAGATAAGGATTTCCGCCAGCCTTAAAAACATTCATAGTTTTTTGCCACAATGTAGCTTTAGCGAATCGTTGCCGAAGGCCATCCTGTTCAACTTTTTGACGTTCGATTTCCCATTCGATATGTTCAATCAGTTCTTGGGTTTCCTCTTTTCTGAGTATTTTTTGTTGGAGCGTAAGCGTATTTGATTCCGCTATGGTTTTGTTTAGCTCCTCAAGGTTGTCGGAATAACCTTCGGTAAGCATTTTTAATTCTTTGAGTGAAGCAGCTTTTTTAGCTTCGTTTTCCGTTGCTTCCTTGCTAAAACTATCATAACTGCGAATAGCAAGTATAACGGCACCAAGGGCAACAGCAAAAATACCAAGTGGTGTAGCTGAAGCAAAGGCCATAAACAGTCGCATGGCAACTGCTGCACGTTTAAAGTTGCCTGAAAGTACGGCAACGGCAGCGGCATATAAAAGCATAGCGGCACTACCGGCACGATTCATTATCATATTGGCATTGGTTAAAAAAAGGCCAAGTTTCGAAGTTGCGTTTTTACGTGCTTCCCACATAGCGGTGAGTTTGACTACAGCTAAATAGGTCAAAAGATACCCGGTTGCAAAAAGTATGGCTTTACCATATTTAAACAAGAACTCAACGCTTGCACCAAATACTTTTAATAAGGCGGAAGCCTTGTGCACTACTTCGCCATAAATGGGAGTAAGTTTTTCGCCAAGAACGAC